>CAZIAF010000184.1:0-4393 GCA_964537625.1 uncultured Candidatus Bathyarchaeia archaeon | reverse complement strand
AACAACGCCTTAAAGAGCCTACTCTTTATGGCTGGGGGTATCCTCGCTGGTGTACCTCCTCTCTTCTTCGTTGTATTCAATGGCTTCTTCATTGGCTGGATATCCTATATGCTGTATTCGCTTGAGGGGATCGAATATTTAGTCGCAGGGCTTGTCCCTCATGGAATAATTGAAGTCCCCGTGATAATCCTCTGTATGGCAATGGGGATGGGCTTAGGTTACGAGGTCCTAAACCGATTAAGGGGACGAGGCGAGCTCGGGAAAGAAGCGCGTTTAGCTTTCGGCTTTTTCATAACGAGGGCTTTACCTCTTCTAGTTCTAGCCGCCGTGATAGAGGTAAAGGTAACCCCATTTATTTTAATGCAGCTGGGATACGTGTAGCCGCTAACTTTTTGTTATACGATCTAAGCTAATTTTCGAATGATCTACAAAGGAGACCTCAGATTCAACTGCTGCGAGAGCGTACTGCTCTTGATAGATAAGAAACACCCTCTTCTTGGTTTATCTAGTCCAGTCATACGAATCGCCTCGAACTTTGGTGGAGGTGTCGCAGGATGGGGAGACATGTGTGGTGCAGCTACTGGCGTTGCCATGGCAATAGGATTAATACACGGAACAGAAGGAAACGAGTCTTTACAAATTTATGATGAAAAAAGGGCAAAGGAACGTGCCTTAACACAGGAATTCCTACAATCTTTCCGAGCCAAGTGGGGGCACATAACATGCAGAGGGCTACTCGGCTGCGAGGGGTGCTCAACCGAAGAGCGAAAAAAACGTTACGACGTGTTGAAAGCGAAAAATGAATCTCACTGTGACGAATACGTTGATTGGGCGGCAGAGAAAGCTTTAGATCTCATCAAGTAAATGAATTTCATCCTGCAGATAAATATCCCCCTCTTTTTAATTCTTCTTTACCAAAAATTTTTGATATATTAAAATGTGAGCGCTTTATGTCGAATCTATATCCTCAGCTTAACTTCACCAAAGAATGGCGCTACCATGTCTCGGAACTGCAGCATCTCCGCTTCACTATAGGGTTCTATACCCCGGTACTCCATAGAGAGCGTTGCACCTGGCCTGAATCCCTGCAAAACGTACCTCTTCGAGCCACTAAGCGTTTTAGCTATCTCTAAGATATCACCTCCATCTAATATTCCCGGTACAACAGTCGTTTTGAATTCGTAGTCCAGGTGGCTTCTTCGGATCAACTTAATACTATCTAAGACAACTTCTGGGGTTATGTGATATTTTACTGTCTTTTGGTATCTGTTGAGAGGGACTTTAATATCTAAAGCTATGTAGTCAACAAGACGCTTATCGAGGTAATACTCTAACCTCCTTGGATAAGATCCATTTGTATCGAGCTTAACCATAGCACCGATTGACTTTAAACGGGTTAGGAATGCGGAGAGTTCGTTGTGAATGGTCGGCTCACCACCCGTTATACACACTCCATCGAGGAAACCTATCCTTGGATGGAGAAACTCGATGACCTGATCTTCAGTTATTTTACTCATCTTGAGAAAGTCGAGGATCAGATTCTCGTTTAGGCAATACGGGCACCTGAAGTTACACCCAGGGGTAATGAGATTGGCGCATAGTTTACCTGGGTAGTCTGAGAGGCTTAGCCTCTCAATAGCCACTACTGGAAAATCGCCGATTATTGCCCGCTTGCTACGACGTATGGTTTGCATTTCTTATACTCCTCCACTTCGCCTCTGCTCCAATCTTCGTTAGGGCGGAAGCGGTCCTCAAACCTGTTAAGAAGTTGGTTAACTGCCCCACATTTGGGGCATTTAGATCTCCCTCCGGTTACACATCCATGCGTAGGGCACATGCTCAATACAGAACTAAAAATGAGGCTAGGCACCTGGAAGCTCTTAATGATCCTTCTGATAAGAAGCTTGCACCCATCAGTATCATCAAGCTCTTTTACTAGACGGATGTTGAAGACGGTCCATCCATCGTACATTGTCTGTAGTTTTTTCTGGTGTTCTAAAGCATCCCAGAGGTCATCGGTGTAATCTACCGGGAGCCATGTAGAATTTGTGTAGTACGGTGTCTCCACGCCCGAAGTCTTGATCTCAGGATGCTTTTCCTTGTCGACTTCTGCTAGTCTATAACCTGCGCCATCGGATGGCGTCGCTTGCAAACAGAATAAATTATTTGTCTCAGCCTCAAATTCTCTCAGTCTATCTTGCATATACTCTAAAATCTTATAAGCCACCGCTTTACCCTGCTTCGACTCTATCCCCTTATCGAATAGATTATTTAGCGCTTCATGTACACCAGTGACGCCTATAGCGCTCTTGTAGCCTTCAAAACTGGTTCCGATATCGTTAGTTATGGGCATTGCACCTCCATCGAGTCTCTCTTGGAGGTCGCGACGCTTCGACTCCAATCCCTCCTTCGCTATTTCCATCACTTCCCCAATGCTATCAAGAAAAATGTCTTCATCTTTATTTAAAAAAGTCAGTCGAGGTAGGTTAATCGTGACCGCTCCGATGGTCCCCTTATTAGAGTTGTTATCTCCCATCCAGATATGCGAGTCTACTTTTTCTCCAGATTGGTTCAAGAAAAGGGGAGTTCCAAATTTTCCAGCTAACTCAAAAACCTCGTTTTCATTTTCCCAATCAAATTTATTCGACAAAGGAATTATTGGAACGATTTTCGAGAGATCGATTTTATTATTCCAACCTCTTGCTATTGCTTTGAATAGAGCTGAACTGAACAACTTTCTATTGAGTGAATTTTCATTTGCACTATTATCTGTGCTATAACTGTTTAAACCAAAATAGATTGGGTCATCCAATGACTGTGTATGCTGAATATCAATAATCGTCTTCAATAATTGACTCTCGAATTCAATTATATTTCCAATGTTTTTTTCCAATACGTTGTTTAATCCATTAATCACAATTGAACCTGACCATTCTTTGTTTATCCTCTCGACGAATCTTACTAAATTCATTAAAGGCGAAGAATTCAAGCACGTAGCATCAGGAATCTTGTTTATCTCGTCAAACTCCCATTTAGCACAATAACCTCCCCGGTGACCCATCCGGTGGATATGAAGGTCTCCAACTCTATGTGCTTCTATCGTATTAGATCCAAAAATCTTAATTTCATTCATCTTTACCCCTTCTAAAATTACCTCTCATTTATACCTGCTGAAAAGAAGCAAATACCCAGTTAATTGACTTATGATAGATGTCGATAATATAGTTTTTCAATTAATATTTCAACTCCAGAATCTACTTTTATGTGATAAGTGATACAGATTCTAGATAAATAATGCAAATAAATCAACTTCAATCTGCAAATAATATTAATTTAGAGGAAATTAAAACACATGAATTAAATTTTTCCGAGTTCATTTATTTAAATCCCAAATTTGAAAACATTATAGTAAAGAATCCGGAATACAAACAGCAGTTAGCTGAATTATATAATTTTTTTTTAAAATTTGGTTTATCAAGAAAAGAGATACTAGTTTATCTATATCTGGAACAAAATGGACCACTCAAAGTACAAAAAATTAATGAAGGTCTTAAAATCCCTCGTACAGAAGCTTATACAATCTTGAAAAATCTAGAAATTAGAGGTCTTTTAACTAGAACACTTGAAAAACCATTTAAATTTCAAGTACTAACTCTTGAACAGGCACTAAAATACCTTATAAATGAAGAAAAACAGAAAGTAAAACTTTTTGAACAGAAAGAAAAATTAATTCTTAATACTTGGAATTCTATTCCACGTTCAATAGTATCTTCAGAAAAAGAATTGTTTCAAATAATCGAGGGTAAACAAAGAATTCTGTTGAAAATATATGATTTAATGAAAGAAAGCGAAATCGAATTTAATACAATAATATCCGAAAAAGACCTTTCTTGGCTTTCTCAATCGTTTTTTTTTGAGGAATTAGAGGAGAGAATGCGGAAAAAAAATGTTAGTATTAAAATAATCTCTGCTTTTATTGAAGATGAATTTATTCCCCTCGAAAATATCTTAGGAGAAAACGGTGATTTTCTTTTTATTAAAAACAGTAATCAATGTACATACTTTTTTTCAGACAAAGGAGAGATCTTGCTAATGATCAAATGTGAAAATAAAACATATCTTGCTATCTGGACCAATTATTTATCCATATTTACTTCATATCAAAACCTTTTTAATTTACTATGGGATGCCCAAAAAATAGCCAATAAATAAAAATCTATATTTTAATGGCTTAATAATATCTTCTTTTTCAACATCCTTTACTACCAGAAAAACCGTATTGATTTTTTAATGTAAATCTCTAACTCTATCTGGACATGAATTTACTTCTTTATCTTTGAAATATAATTTTTGAGAATATGATTCATTTAGAACCTAGAAATATGTTCTCAAT
>CAZIAF010000183.1:0-4405 GCA_964537625.1 uncultured Candidatus Bathyarchaeia archaeon | reverse complement strand
CCTTCTCAAAAACGAAAGAAAAGTAGAATAGATTCAGTGGACGATTCCGAGTCTATGGAGCTCGTCACGTAGAACATCCAAGGTCTTTTTGAGTGCATTTTGTCTTTCGACGAATTGGTCACTCGATATTATATTACGTCTGAACTCTCCATCTAATCCCAGCAACTGTTGGTCAATGACGGCTATTCTGGTTCGGATCATGTCCGAGTAGCTAGTTTGGGTTGGAGCTGCTTCCTCTGTGGGCGCGAGGTCGGTTGATATGACTCCGTCCTGAATGCGGAGAATGCGGCTTGAGGCTCGAGCTACTCGTGGATCATGGGTAACCATTATGACAGTCTTCCCTAACTCCTTGTTGATCTTGCTCAGGTAGTTGACGACGATCATTGCGTTCTCGGTGTCGAGTTCGCCTGTAGGTTCATCAGCTAAGATGAGTGGTGGGTTATTTGCGAGAGCCGCGGCAAGGGCTATTCGTTGTTGTTCTCCGCCACTAAGTTCACCTGGCTTGTGTCCCATTCTCTCTTTGAGACCAACGACGTTGATGAGCTCCTCGACTCTCTTCTGGCGGTCTTGTTTCTTCATACCTATTGCCGCCATAGCGAGCTCGATGTTTTCCGCGGCAGTCAACGTCGGTATGAGGTTCATGTTTTGGAATACATGACCGACAATGTTTCTACGGAATTCAACGAGTTCATCGGGGCTTAGCTGTGTGAGGTCGCTGCCCATTACATTAACGAAGCCGGCAGTCGCACGGTCAAGTCCTCCAATGATGTTCAGTAATGTGCTTTTTCCTGACCCCGAGGGGCCTATAAGGGAGACCATCTCTCCATTGTTTACAGTTACGCTGAGGCCCCTCAACGCCTGTACCTCGAGTTCACCGGTCTTGTAGACCTTGATCAGGTTTCTTACTTCAACCGCGTAGTTACTGCTCATTTTGACTCGCCTCTAATGTGACCGGACATCCCTATGCCTTCGGAGCGAGCGAACCTAAAAAAACTTGTGAGGAATCATGCAAATATTAACGCATAAACCATAGGAAAGTCACTTGTGATGGTTTAGACTAAGGTTTATAACTGCATGTCAGCCTTCAACAGCAGTGAACTAAATGACTTTCCTCATAGGTCAGGTTCTTCAGCAGGAGACAGACCTGAATATGATCCTACAGACATTATTCAGCTTCGCATTCATTGTCTATCTATTCTATGCTCAGCGGATCCAGAGTCTTCAGATGCTCCGCCAAATTGAAGTCACACTCAGGAAGATCAAGGTGGTTAAGGATGAGGCAAGAAACACAGCAGTAAAGACGATCACAGAGATCGGTAAGCCTACCGTTGACATCTCACAGAGAGTGGATAGATTCATCGATTTCTTCAATATCGGCCTCGAAAACATGGATCCCGCGGGTATAGTTGATAAAATGGATCATATGTTGAAGACGAATAAACACATTTATGAGGCGGAGGTAAAAGCGCTCGCCCCAAACGCGACCGTTTCGGAAAGGAGCAACCTCGAAAACCTCATCGAGGTGACGCAGGCTCTGAATATGTTCTACAAGATCCTTCGACACTTCTACTTGCTCGGTAAGAAGACACAGAACATTTACATAATCCTCCAGGTTCAGATGATTCTACCCCAGATCGTTCAGTTGGTTGAAGCCTACAAGTCTGGCATCCAGGCTTTCCAGGAAGGTATGCCCATAGGCGACAGCGTGGGGCCCATTGTTACAGCGAAGTTGATGCATGGCTACCCCCAGAGGGAAGTTGCTGAGGAAATTGTAGCAGCTGAGATCCCATATGAGGGGAGAAACCTCGTTGTCTTCAAGGCGAAGGGTCCTGGCGGCAGTGTTGGCAACCCAGATGAAGGCCTCATCAACATACTCGAGGAGCGACAAGGGAAGGTCAAGATAATAATCACCATCGACGCGGCCGGCAAGCTAGAAGGGGAGCCGGTTGGCCAGGTATCAGAAGGTATAGGCGCAGCAATCGGCGGCTCGGGTAAAGAGAAATTCAGGATGGAGGAGATCGCCAACAAGTACAAGATCCCCATGCACGCCATCGCCATAAAGCAGGGAATGGAGCATGTGGTAGCCCCACTTGTGGAGCCTCTTTTCGATGCGACAGAAAAAGCACTGGAATCGGTTAAGCGGATCGTTCTTGACTATTCGGAGCCAGGTGACACGGTTGTAGTTGCCGGTATAGGTAACACGATAGGAGTTGGTCAGTGATGAGCGGACAAGGAAACGCGGCGTCTGCAGCGAGCATGACTGCCAACTGGATGGCTTATGCGGCAATTCTTGTAGTGGGCATTCTTAGTCTATTCAGTCTTTACATGGGTTTTCAGAACTATGGGGATAACCAGGAGGTCGCTTTGATATACATGGTCATAGGAACAGCAGGCTTCGCTGCCATCGGTTATCTGCTATTTCGTAGTCGAGCTCCGATCGCACAGGATAAGCTTGATGTTAAGAAGGTAGAGGTCTTCACAACCCTTGAGTGTCCTAAGTGCCAGCAGAAAAGAGTCCGTGACTTCAAACGCGGTGACTTTGTCTTTAAGGACGACGAACCATGTACACGATGCGACGGTTTGATGCTTATAACAAAGATCGCCCGTAAGAAGGAAGAAGAGAAGAAGCAGGAATCTACCTGGTTGTAACTAGACACTTTTTTTCCTGAATTATCACCGTGTGTTCAGCCTGAGCTACAACGCCCCCCGACTTTTCTAGTAACTGTGGGTAGCCCATGATGCACCTTTTATCTATGAGGTCGGTGAAAGCCTGTTGCCCCTCGGGGCCTGGAAATCTTTTCAACAACCATCTGCTCGCGAAAGGGAGTGTTCGGTACTCTTGCTGGATGTAACCAAGCATCTGCGTCGCGGCGCTATCTAGGTTGCGTTTCCTCTCGAACCTGAAAATATTGCTCGGAGGACCATCTCTGACCTCACCTACAGCGTTTTGAAGAACCGTGAAGGGCTCAATGGCGTAGACCTCTCCCTCCTCTAGACGATGGAGTTCGTATCCGGCAACGTTGGGTATACTCCGCCCCGCGTGGACTAAGTATCTACCGAGTTTGTGACCTGTGAGGTTCCGAATTGGCTTCATGCCACGATTTCTTATTATGTGTTCAATTGTTGCCCCTATTTCGGAGGCTCGTACGCCGGGTTTGATGCTCTTAATAGCGACCTCAAGCGCCTCCTCTGCGGCTTTAACCATCTGTACAAGAGCAGGGTCGAGGCAGATGGTTACGGCTGTGTCAGCGATATAACCTTCGACATGAACGCCAATATCGACTTTGACCATCTGACCCTGCTGAATCAGGGTTTGGTCTCCCAACGGTGAAACATAGTGGGCTGCGACTTTATCTATATCAACATTACAGGGGAAGGCTGGAGCTCCACCATATTGTCTCGTCAGTTGCTCTACTCTCTCACAGATATCGATTACCTTTACACCTGGTTTAACCTCATTACGGATAAGCTCCCTGACCTTGGATGCAATCCTCCCGGCCTCGATATACTGCTCCTCGGCTTCCAAGTCGGAATCGGCTAACTGTAGATATTGTAGTTGAAAAAGTATTACCCTTAACGGAGTTTATTTAAGGATCAAGATTGGTTTTGTGCAGGATTCAACGACTCGTCTGCTTGTCGATCCGAGGATCCAGCCGCTGATACCTCCCAAACCGCGGCTACCCATGACGATGAGGTCGACTTCATGCTTCTCAGATTCCTCAACAATTATACTGCTTGGGCGTCCCTCAAGGAGGACTGCCTCAACCTTGAGAGTGGGGAAGTGTTCCTTAATACCCTTCATTACGTCATCTTGGCTCCTTAGATACATTGTCTTCATCCTCTCCTGGTACTCGCTAAAATCTTGGGCGGCTGTTATTGGTGCGGAGCCAAAACCCTCGTCGGGGAATATGGGTAAAGAAACCCTAGGCACAACTGTTAGGACAATTAAGTTTCCCTTGTTTGTGTCGGCAATGTCTGAGGCGTGGTCGATAGCATGTTTTGACTGCTCGGAGCCATCAAAAGCGACTAGAATTTTTTTAAACATTTTGTTATCGATTAATGCCTTAGATTTGGTGCTTATAAATCCGTCAACCCAGCTAAGAGATGCTCTCGGTTTGAAAGAGTTTGAGTGGACCGTAGAGTTTCTTGATAAGCATCCACTCTCTCTCGTCATAAAAGCTGCAGAGGTGTTTACCATAAGCCTTGGCGACTTCGATGCAGTAGCGGGCTGCTTCCTCTATGTCTGTTGGGTGACTTGCGCCTGTGGCGCAGCCGGGGACGACGGTCTCTGTGGTTATTGCGACACCAACGACAGGGGCGTCTGTGGCTGTGCACGGTTGCATGATACTATTGATGTGGTCGAGACCATTGCCATAGGGGGTTATGTCTTGAGTGGTGATGGGAC
>CAZIAF010000182.1:0-4417 GCA_964537625.1 uncultured Candidatus Bathyarchaeia archaeon | reverse complement strand
CTCTGACAGAGATCAACTCGGGAACCTCCTGCTCCAGTAGTCGGTCGAGCTGTGACTCGGAGTCGACATTCATCCGTACACCTATCTCGAGGAGGTATAATAGCTCCTCCAACCCCACGCTTGTTCCCGTGAAAAGGATCTGTTTGGGTTTGAAGCCAGCTTCGAGAGCGGTGAATACCTCGCCGGGGCTAACGGCGTCTAGCTCAGCACCCTCATTCAGAAGTACCCTGAGAATTGAGAGGTTATTGTTTGCCTTTGTTGCGTATAGAATCCGAGTTCTTGGAAATTGTTTACCAAACGCCTCACTGATCCGCCTATACTGCTGTCGTATCAGGTTCTCACTGTAGACGTAGAGTGGGGTTCCGAAGCGTCTTGCAAGGTCAAGGGTAGATACACCGTCGATGTGGAAGTAACCACCTCGGTTTTCATAGGGCCACTTTAGAGCCATGTTTACTGGTTGAGAACGGGTGGGGAGGTGTATAAAAAGGGGTTACTTTATCATGGTCCCGAGTACGTCGAACTGTATCTCTCTCAGATCTCCAAGGAGCTCTACCTTTGCTGCGAGTGTTTTATTTTTCTTCACTTCCTCGGCGAGGATCTCTGAGATCCAAAGGTGTTCGAGCTCTTGTGTGTTTTTTATGATGACAACGCGGGATTTGGCTCGGTTGATGGGACCGCAGACACGGAGCGCTGTGTCTATGGCATCTCTGTCGCTAGGGAGCCAAATGGGGATCTTTCCCGTATCGCAGGTTCCCTGGGTTAAGCAGTTGACGTAGGTGGAAGGATAGTCTATCTTGTCGAAGACTCGACGAGTTGTCAGGTCGGCGAGGCCTATGCCGATGGCATTTCCGTGAGTCTCCTCGGTTAGGTCGAGTACGACTATCTTGTTGATCTCTGGTGCTTGGGGGTCGGATTCCTTGGGCATCCAGAACCTGCCTGTAACGTTTGTGTCCATGCCGACTCCGCTGATATCTTTACCCATTTCCTCCACTACGAGTACATCGATTTTGTGAAAAGGTACCCTAGCTAGCAGTCCCTTCGCCTCCTCCAGTAGCTTGAGTTCTGCGTTCTCGAATTCGTTTGGCTCTAGGGCAACCACCTTCGCTATCTCATGGCGTGAGTTCTCAAGTATTGCGAGGCCCATTACTATTGGTGTCTTTTCCATGATGAGGCGAGCTGCAGCAGGTAGTATAACGTGATACCCTTCGTAGAGATTGTGGTGTATCATCTCCGCCCCTTTTTGCTTTCCGAGGCCAATGGCCATCATTTTCATTAAGCCGCTCTCTATCTCGCCTTTGAAGTCGGTGTGGGGTTTCACCCTGCCGACTACGATTATCCCATCGGCTTTAAGCGCGTTTCTGTCGACGTAGACAGGTGTTCCCTTGATCCTCCCGATCTCCTCTACCTCCATGCTGCTTAAAATAGGGACGCAGCAGCTCGCTTCGGTGATGCCAAGGCTGCGAAGGGTCTCGACTTGACCGTGTGGAGTGGCACCGCCATGGCTCCCCATCGCAGGTATGAGGAAAGGCTCTCCACCGACTTTTTTTACCTCTTCAACGACTGTCTTGAGGATCTCCGGTATGTTGATGATCCCGCGGCTCCCTGCGGTAATAGCTATCTTTTGCCCTTTCATGATCTTTTTAGCGAAATTCTTACGGGCAAGCTCTTTCCTTATAGCAGAAACATAATTGTCAAGTCGGGGCTGCTCAATTCTCAGCCTCGCCTCAAACATCTTTGGGAAGCTCATCAACAATCAATTAGCGTTTGTACCATTAAGCAGTTTTCTCTCCAAGCTTAACCTCAGTCATACGCACCGCGGTCTTTATCGCATCGACGAGACTCTGAGGATTAGCGGTTCCTTCTCGGCGGCCTGCTTTTCCGAAGGCTGTGCCATGATCTACACTTGTCCGGATGAAGGGGAGACCCACAGTCATGTTGACTCCACTCACATCCTCCCATTTTCCTGAAGTTTCATCGTACCTGAATCCCTGAAGCTTGACAGGAATGTGCCCTTGATCGTGGTACATTGCGACGACAACATCGTACATGCCTCCGACAGCCTTCCCGAAAACGGTGTCCGGTGGGATAGGTCCCTCGACGAACATGTTCATCCGTCTCGCCTCATCCACCGCAGGGGCGATGACATCGATCTCCTCCCTTCCGAAGAGACCGCTTTCTCCTGAGTGGGGGTTGAGTCCGGCCACAGCTATTCGGGGTACCCTGAATCCAAGACTCTTCGCCGCTTCGTTAGCTATCTTGATCGTCTTCAGGACGCGATCCTTAGTTAGGAGGTCCGGCACCTCTCTAATTGAGACATGTGTGGTAACATGGACCACACGGAGGCTCCCGGAGATGAGCATCATGGCGTAGTTTTGGGTCCCTGAGAGCTCAGCGAGAAGTTCAGTGTGGCCAGGGTACCGGTATCCCGCCATGTTCATTGCTTCCTTACTCAGAGGTGCGGTCACGATAGCATCGACCTCGCCTCGTATTGCCATTTCTGTTGCCTTTATTACATACTCAACTGCAGCTCTTCCAGCCATTTCCTGGGGCTTCCCCATCTCAAGCAGGGTGGTATCGATATTGTCGAGGCTCAGAACATCTATTGCCCCGTTAATATTACGGGCACTTGAAGGCTCCTCTATGCGTCTGACTTCAAGGTCGAGGCCAGCTACTTGAATCCCCATCGCCATGGCTGCGGCATCACCGACGACGAAAGGGAGACAAATATCTTGGATCTCTTTGAGACTTAGTGTTTTTGCGATGATCTCCGGGCCTATTCCTGCTGCGTCGCCCATGGTTATTGCGATAAGCGGTTTCATTTTGATTTAATCCTCCTGAGGCTCTGGGCTGCCTCGACAAGGCTGCTCTCGATGCCAAAGCCACCAGCTTTCGTGACTGCTAAGAGACCGTTACTTAAAGACAGCAGGGGGATCCCAGCCTCAATCTCTTCTATTATTGTCACCCTATTAACGCCTAGCTTTTGGCAGATCTTGAGGCTTGTGGCGCCACCAATGATTATGACACCTAGGATATCTACTTCGGCGATTATTGAGGATGCTATCTCGCCGAGAGCCTCTACTATTCTAAGTTTAGCTTCAAGTTCCATGACCCCACGTTTTGAGGCGTGAGCAAAATATTTCTCTGCTGAGTCCTCATACGGAGATGAGGTTATTGAAACATCGATACCTGACTTTATCGCTTTGACAGCTTCGCCAACACATCGCTTAACCTCTTCATTTAATGAGGCTTCGCCATCAAGAAGTTGCTTGAGGTCGATTTCGATATCCCTGAAACCGAGGTGATAATTGAGGTTTCTTACCTGGACTCTACTGAGTCGCCGCGTGCTACCGCATATGGAAAGAATTGGTTTAGTGGATTTGATACCAAGACCACTAGGAATCTCGCTCGCTAAGCCAGCGGATCCGATGAAGAGACGGATCTCTCCTGCTGCTTTGGAGATATCTATGAGATGTTTTTCCGTTAGGACGTCGAAGACTATTACTTCGACGCCATTTATCGATAAGATCTCAATGCTATTCTTGATAGAGCCAACACCTCCTTCGACTGAGTCGAAGGAAACGAACCCCACTTTTCTCTTGCTCTGAGCACCAATGATCTCAGAAACCTCAGCGGATTTTACTCCGAGCTCATCAGCGTATTCGGTCTTGTCAATTGGGTTGTTATCGACTATTTGCTTGCCAGCGAGGGTTGTTCGACCGTATGTTGGATAAGCAGGAACGAAGAAGGCTAAGTTTACTCCTAAGGCATCCATGGCAGCGTCGAGTTCAGCACCAATATTACCACGGAGCGTTGAGTCGACTTTCTTGTAGATCCTATCTGCTCCTTGCATCATAAGCCGCTTGGTGGCCTTGTATACCTTCTCATAAGCCTCTTCTTGAGAGAGGTTGCGGCTCTCGGTGTCAATTACTATGACGTCGACAGTTTTAAGCGGGTCTTCGATCTCACCGATGAGGACTTCGACGGTGAGTCCCCAATTTCTGAATTGAACGCCTGTATCGAAGGCGCCTGTCAAATCATCGGCAAGCACTCCGACTTTCAATTCTGATCCCGAAAATGATCAGGACATTGTGATAGAAAATACCTTGCATCAAGTGAATCGGATATTTTGATACAGTCACCGAATAACTCCACAGTTGGCGCGCGCAGAAGTTCTTCCTGAATGATGCTCGTAGCCTACTTCTAATCCGAGAAGTAGGGAATCAATGCTTTTCGTAAAGCATTCTTTGTTTCGGCTTCGTAAAGAGAAAGATAAAATCAAACTTAGGCTTGAGGGAGTTGATATCGACGACTTGGGCAATGCTATCATCATTTCGACTATCTGAGGTTTTCAGCAGGGGGATCAGATGAGATCCAGAAGGTCCTTGTAACAAGCGTCTATGTGAAGATCGGTGATAAT
>CAZIAF010000181.1:0-4422 GCA_964537625.1 uncultured Candidatus Bathyarchaeia archaeon | reverse complement strand
ATTGGCATCAGCAAATTTAGAGATGGAGCGTGGCTGACCTTCCTACTGATCCCATTCATCGTATTAATATTCCAAAGGATCCGCAAACACTACACCGACTTCGATTTGCAGATGTCACCAAGCAACCTACAAACTCAAATGAAGAGTGTTATGAAACTACAACATGCAGTAATCCCAGTAGCACACATAAACCAGGGCACTATAGCTGCTGTTGCCTTCGCTAGAAGAGTGTCGAGAGATGTCATAGGCGTACACGTTGAGTTAACCGATGGCACAGGGAAGGAGCTTACAGAGGAGTGGAAACGTCTATGGCCAAATGTACCACTATATATCCTCGAGTCTCCTTATAGATCAGTAACAGAGCCTATCCTGAAATTCCTAGATGACCTTGACAAAAAACACTACGGTGAATCAGTGGCCGTCGTCCTCCCCGCGTATGTTCCAGCTAAGTGGTGGCATACGGCCCTGCATACCCAGACGACATCGAGGATTAGAGAAGCGATAATCGATGCCTGTCGAAGATCGGATACAGAAAGAACAATAATTGAGGTTCCCTACCTCTTAAAATACTAATTCCTATTTATGAGTGGATAGCACAGTTTTAAGTATCAATTGTTTTAATGAGCTATGAGTGCGCTTACAAAACAGCGAACAAACAACGGTGCTGCAAATGATGTCGTGTCGTTATTGTTTTAAAGCGAGAGAGTGACTCCCCTTTTTAATAAAGCGGATAAGGTAGGAGTCACCCGTGAGGTAGAACCATAGAGGATATACATTTGACAATTAATTTAAAACGCCTAAAAAAAATAATCATTGGCTCACCGCTGCCGACTCGGGAATACGGAGAGCGGCTTCTAAACAAAGTCCGAGCATTAGCATCTCTATCGCCAGACTCTATCTCATCAATCGCCTACGCTAATCAAGAGATATTTCTAGGGCTCATCGCAGCCGGTGCAATCGGTCTATCTATGTCCTTCACCTTAGCATTAGTTATAGTTGCTATCCTCGCCATGCTTACCTTATCTTACTACCAGACAATCCAAGGCTACCCGTCAGGAGGAGGCTCGTGGATAGTTGCTCGTAAGAACCTCGGCGAACACGCTGGTCTAGTAGCTGCAGCAGCATTGCTGATTGATTACCTTCTAGTATCCGCTGTGAGTCTGACAGCGGGCGTAGAGGCTATTGCTTCGGCTTTCCCTTTTTTATGGCCACACCGTGTAATCGCTTCACTCTTTATACTAGCCATAATAACCATAATCAACCTACGTGGAACACGTGAAGCCGGCACCACGATGTCGGTCCCGGTCTATCTTTTCCTCTTCACATACATACCCTTGATAGCTTATGGTATTGTACGCGCAGTTATAGATGGACCAGGTAACCTTGCAGAAGTTGCACCATTAGCGATTGAACCTTTGACGCTTGTGCTTCTGCTACACGCCTTCTCATCAGGCTGCACTGCGCTCACAGGTGTTGAGGCGATAAGTAACGCAGTGCCAGCTTTCGAAGAGCCGAAATCTAAGAACGCAGGCAAGACACTAATTGTAATGTCTGCAGTATTAGGCATACTCTTCCTCGGAAGCATAGGATTAACACAGTACTTCGCAGTGATTCCTGGGCAGAGCGAAACAATTCTCTCAGCTCTTGCGCGCCGAATACTGGGTAGCGGCCCATTGTATATACTGGTACAGATCACAATGATGCTTATCCTCGCAGTGGCTGCGAACACAAGTTTCGCTGACTTTCCAAGAGTGGCAGCCTTGCTAGCCTCTGATAGCTATCTCGCTAGGCAACTCTCAGACCTAGGTGATAGACTCGTTTTCGCAAATGGCATGTTACTACTCGCTGCAGCAACAGCTATATTGATTGTAGTGTTCGGCGGAAACTCGCACGCTCTCGTGCCCCTTTTCGCGGTCGGCGCATTCTTAGCTTTTACATTATCACAAACAGGGATGGTAGTTCATTGGTGGCGTATTCGTGGAAAAAACTGGCAGATCAAGTCTTTCATCAACGGCTTAGGCGCTTTAATTACAGCCTCCACGTTATGCGTAATCGGAATTAGCAAGTTCTTCAATGGAGCGTGGATAACATTCATACTCATACCGACTATTGTCTACACATTTTTACGGATAAAACAACATTACTTAGATTTTGACGAACAGGTTTCTCCATACATCCTGCAATCAAACATTTTAAAGGATTCCACGGCGACTTTGCAGCGTGCAGCAATACCCGTATCTCGAATAAATCAAGGTACAATCAATGCTATTGCATTTGCTAGACTGGTAGCAAAAAACGTCATAGCTGTACACATTGAACTTACCGAAGGCAGCGGTAGTAAACTATTAGAGGAATGGGAACTCGCCTGGCCAAACATACCTCTATACATCATTCCCACATCATTCAGATCATTAACAGAACCATTACTCAAGTTCCTCGAAGACACCGACAATACTTTTAACGACGGGCAACTGACAGCAGTTGTACTACCAGCCTTTGTAACAGCTAAATGGTGGCAGGCAACACTACACACCCAGACTACTTGGCGAATCAGACAAGCAATTATCAATTCTAACCGCAGTTCTGGTATAAAACGAACTATAATAGAAGTACCATACCTTTTAGAAGAATAGTAACCAACAACTATCCAACTATTTGTTAGCAAAATGAGATAAATCTAAAAATTATTGAGAGGTTTTATCGTATTTTGCATAATACGCCTTGGAGCTCTTATACCGGTTCTCGAAGAAATCCTCATCTCGAAAAACCGCAGCAAAGTCGTCAGAGTTTATCGGTATATATGGCTTATCCGATAACTCCTTGAGGAATTTATGGTGTCGTTTCTCGTCCTCAACCCAACTCTCAACAATCGCCTTGTAACCCTTCCTATCTCGAATCCACCTCTGGTTAAGAAGCATCTCCCCTCTCTTAATTGACTCCTTTTCCAATTCGAGATGCCTCTTAAGAGAGTCCGTGAGGCTTATCCTATCCTTCAAATAAACCTCCTCACCATCAAGAAAGCCGATGACGACACTTAGCATCATAATATGTTTCTGAGAGTCATGCCTGATCATTCTCAACATCTGCTGAACGGCTTTGTTCGAGACCTCGCCCGCCGTCTTTTCATAGAGGGCTATCAACTCCCCCTCAATGCCAACCTGATCTATGAGAGTCTTCTTTGCTTCTGCTCTCTCTAGCTTCTCTACTTCATCGATGTTCGCAGCCAAATTATTTCATCTAACCCAATAATAATACTGGAATTTAACTGCATACAATTCGAATGAAACCAAAAAAATGTACCCATTGATTACCTTAAATAAACAAAAATCATTTAAAAAAGCCTATCATCCACGTTATATTATCTGAGAACAGCGATCTGACCCATATGGTATAGATTATGGTGCAGCACGCCGTGGATAAGACTACGATAGGTATAGCTTTTACCAGGAACCTTTTCCTCGAGACTATTAGTCGAGAAACCCATCAAAGCATTTAGGATAGCGTTAACCGTCCTCTCTAAATCAGCGACTGATTCACGCCACTCCTCCACGGTCAGTCCAACCGGTGGCCAATCGTCAAGCCCATCCGGATTAGGTACCTCTCCACTATTCAGTCCATTTAAGGCGGCGCGCATCCAGTAATTCATATGGTTGACGAGCTCCCATATGTTGTGTCGTTCAGATAGAGGTCGAAGCCTCGCCTTATCTACGGAGACCCCTTCGAGAACCTGAATCATGTTAGGTCCATGCCACGACTTACCCTTGAACGTCGTCTCTATTTGATCATAAAGAAGCTTCACTTCATCCATAGCTCTCAAGATGAAAACTGATTAACAAAATAAAAACATGCATGTCCAGATATAACTAGTACACGCTTTAGAATAGTTTGACTCAGAAAGTCAGGCCAGTACAAGCGTATCCCCCTCGACTCGCCTTACTTTGTTTTCATTTATCATTCGCTCAACCTCCGTTTTCAGTTTATTCTCTGTTTTCGGTGTAACTCTAAGCAAATATGTGGCCGCAGTCTCCTTAATTAGCGAATCTTGACTTAACCCCATTGAATGCTCAAGGATATGAAGTATCATGGCTTCAACTTCCTCTGAACAAATGTGTTCTAATGGCCGCACAATTGCCTCGTTACCTTGACCCGGTGCCCTAACCTTAACAACCCTTTCTCTATCAGGCCACAGGAACTCTCCCCTCCTCTGAAATCTATCTTTAAGAACTAGATCCTTTAACAACTCGATGTATTCCCTTCGGAACGAAACAGAAGCACGACTAAGCCCCAATGCCTTGTTCAGCCGCCGAAACGCATATGCTACATGAATTGGCCCCTCAATCCGAACCAATAGGGGGAGCAGATGCTTTACCTCTAGCCTATACAGCTTTAAGAAAACGTCTTTTTTCTCTGGAGAGAATTTCT
>CAZIAF010000180.1:0-4436 GCA_964537625.1 uncultured Candidatus Bathyarchaeia archaeon | reverse complement strand
AGATCGCCAAGGAAGCACAGGTCACCGAGGTTACAATCCGGAACCGATATAAAGAACTCGCCCAGCGCCTTGAGTTCACAGTAAGCCTATAAATCCATTTATTCTCCCCAATCCTCTTTTCTCATTGGCTTCAAATGGGTGACCAGTATCTTGTTTTCACCGGTAGACCGAACGCTGGGAAGAGCAGCATCATACGCGCCGTGACTGGGCTGAAGGTTGAAATAGGGAAGGATCCCGGGACGACGCAGCAAATAAACCGCCACTCTATTGCGCAGGGACTGACCCTCATCGATATGCCTGGCTACGGCAGGAGTCTCAGAAGCAGCAGGACTAGAGAAGAAGAGACTAAGGACAGCATCCTCGACTTCCTAGAACTCAACGCTGGTAGCATCGCCCTCGCAGTCCATGTCATTAACATAAGCACCTTCCTCGAAACCGAAGCACGCTTGGCTAAGAAAGGTTTCATCCCACTCGACGTAGAGATGGTTCACTTCATTAAACGAGATCTCGGCGTCAACATCATCGTCGCTGCAAACAAGATTGACAGGGGGCGTCAGGAGGATATAGAAGACAATGTTGAGGCCTTGAAGGAGGGGCTTGGTCCCTCGATCCAGGTTTTCCAGGTGAGCGCCCGGACTGACTTCGGGGTGAGCGTCCTTAAAGATGAGATACGTAAAAAGCTCGCTCAAAGGGGTTTTCATAGCCCCTATGAGCTTGTTAGGTAGACTACTGCTCGCAACCGACGACGCCAGCGGCGTCTACAGCGAACCGCGCTTTCTCTTCTGGGAGGTACGGGGAGTCGATTATCTGAGCGATGCGAGTATTTTCCTTCCCCTTTCTTAGATAGACTCTATGTGTGCATGCATGAGCCATAACGTGACCACCCGTCGGCTTGTTCGGGTCGCCATAGGAGGTGTCAGGCTTCGCCTGGACCTGATTGGTCAGCACCACGGAGAGGTTGAAAGCCTCGGCGACTCTGAGTAAAGCGGCAAGGCAAGAACCAATTTTTTGCTGACGATCGCTGAGGGTTCCTCTACCAATGAACTCGCCGCGGAAGTGGCCAATCATACTGTCAACGATAACGAGCTTGACGTTTTGCTCCTGAACGATCTGAGGGAGATTCTTGATGAGAATTGTTTGATGTTCGCTGTTATAAGCGCGAGCGACGAGAACGTTCTGGAGGACTGTTGTAGAGTCTAAGCCTCGAGCCTCAGCGATCTGTTTGATGCGCTCAGGCAGAAATGTACCCTCAGTGTCGATGACGCAGACCTTACTTGCAAAGCCGCCCTGCTCGATGGGTTGCTGTGCGAGGACGCTAAGGGTGAAGCAGATCTGAGTTTTGCCTGAGCCGAACTCGCCGATGAGTTCAGTGATTGCTCTGGTCTCTATGCCTCCTCCAAGGATCCTGTTCAGGTCGGGTGACCCCGTTGTACAGCGGAGCATGAGCTTTCGCTCTTCGAGAACCTCAGTGGCGGGGATGAAGCCTCGGTCGATCTTGCCGCGAGCGAGTTGGTTAACTTTCTGGGCTGTGTCTGCGCCCATACCGGTGAGCTCCTCGATCTCCCTGCTCGGGGTGACTGCTATAGCTTCATAGGTAGTAAGGCCAGCTTTTCTCAGCTTAGCCATAGTGGTGCTTGAGACACCTTCTAGTTCTATTGGTTCGATGTTCTCGACCATATCTATCGATTCGCCGAGGGGTACTTTCACTTATAACGCGTGCGCACATATTGCGATCGGAGGGTCGGGTGAAAGTGTGTCAAGCGGAGAGGAAACCACCGTCGACTGCTAATAGGGTCCCCGTGATGTAGCTTGAGAGGTCGCAAGCAAGGAATAGCGCAGCGCGTGCGACCTCATCAGGATCACCCACACGACCCATAGGTAGTCTACTCATGAAATCATATCCAGTCTTCGCGAGTCCGATGCGTCCCTTAAAGAACTCTGTAGCTGCCCCCTTGGTACCCTGAGTAACTATTCCACCTGGAAGAAGAACGTTGATGCGGAAACCTTTATCGCCGAAGTCCCGGGCGAGTCCTCTAGTAAGGCCGATCACCCCCGCCTTCGAGGCATCGTAGTGAACCATCCCTTTCTTGAAAGGGAGGATAGCTTCGATACTACTGACGTTGATGATCACTCCACCCTTCTTTATCCGGGCGGCTATCATGTGCTGGCACATCCAGAGCACCGCCTCGAGGTTTATTGAATACACTTTCGAGAAAAGGGCATCGTCGATATCAAGAAAGTCACAGAATGGGTAGATACCAGCGTTATTAACGAGCGTATCAGGCTCCAATCCCTTAAGCTCATCCCATAATTGATCGATCTCAGATTTCTTCGAGAGGTCGACCAACCTCGTTGAGACATCAACACCCCACTCTCTAAGCTCGCCTATGGTCTCGCTAAGCTTTTTATTGTCTATGTCGACGAGTGTAAGGTCAGCTCCAGCCTCTGCGAAACGCTCGGCTATTGCTCTGCCTATGCCAGCAGCTGAACCTGTGATAATGGCGTGCCTTCCCTTAAGAGAGGTTAGCTCGCTGAGGGGTTTATCAGACTTCAATCCTATTCACAGCCCGCAAAGGTTTAGGTGATTCTTTAAAGTTTCTCCTTTCTGGACTCGCAAACGATATCAGCCCACCGAGTGAGTTTAACTTGATCTGGTTGGTAGACGTTAAGGTCCTGAAAGAATCTGGCAAACGGGAGGTTGATGCACAGAGAACGCGACTCACTAAGATCGCGAAATGGATGTACGAGAACCCCGAGCTCGGCTCCGAGGAGTATAAGGTGTACAAGCTCCTAATAGAGGAGTTAGAGAAACAGGATTTTAACGTGGAGAAGGAGTTACTGGGCATCCCCACAGCCTTTAGTGCCTCCTTTAAGGGGAAGAAGAGTGGACCCAAAATTGCAGTTCTTGCTGAGTATGACGCTCTCCCTGGTGTAGGCCATGGCTGTGGCCATAACCTCATAGCTGTCTCCGCGATTGGAGCCGGTATCGCTGTCAGTAGAGTCATAAAAGACTTGGCCGGAGAGGTGCTTGTCGTCGGAACCCCCGCCGAGGAGGGGCGAGGCCCAAGCGCCGGCAGCAAGGTCATCATGGCCGACAAAGGTTTCTGGAATGACATAGACGCTGCTATCATGCTACATCCGGCGACCCGCTGGAGCGTAGGCGGTAAAGCCCTTGGTATCTGGCAGCTTAAAATGGAATTCAAGGGTCAGACAAGCCACGCGGCAGCCTCGCCCGAGAAGGGAATCAACGCTCTGAATGCAGCGACCCTCGCTTACATGGCGACTCACATGCTTCGACAAGAAGCACGCCGCGATTCGAACCTCGTCATTCACGGCATCATAACTGAAGGTGGTCTCGCATCTAACATAATCCCTGACCGAGCTGTGTGCGAGTTCGGTATCCGAAGCAGCGACGAAAAGTACCTCGTCCAAATGGTTGACAAAGTCGAGAAGTGCGCAGAAGGAGCAGCGATCGCGACCGGAGCCAAGGTGACGGTCACAAAGAAAAAACTTTACAGTAGCATGAAACCTAACATTCCGCTTGTTAAAGTCCTATGGCAAAACTACGCTGACCAGGGTGTTCCCGTAGACGACTGGATGAAGACGCAAGAGGGGATACCAATGGCATCCACAGATTTTGGCGACGTCAGCCAGCGATGCCCCTCGACCGGTAGCTCCATCAGTATAGGCCCCGAGGGCACACCGGGTCACAGTAAGCAACTCGCCGATTGCTCCATTACAAAAGTAGGCCTCGACGCCATGATGATCGGGACCAAAGCCCTCACCATGACTATGATAGAGCTATTTGCTAAGCCTGAGAATTTAAAAGAAGCTAGGAGTTACTTTAACTCGAATTAAAAAATATATTAAATTAAAAAAAATCCTATGCACTTTCTAACCGGTAGACCGGATAGCATTATCTCGCAGCGGACGCCCGGTGAGAATTAAGAAACATGATTGGAGAAAAGTAAGCTGTTACAATCGCGCGCACCATTGACTAGTCCTAAACAAATATATCTTCTAATTCTTACATTGGCGCCATGGGTCGACCAAAGTACAGAGTAAAAAAGGATCATAAGTCCTCTTTCCCATACGCTTTGATCGCGGTAAAGGGTGATGAAATTCAAGTGGGCAAAGAAGACTCAGAGATGCCCAACTGGTACTGGTGTAAAAACATTAACGGCGTCGAAGCGTGGGTCCCCCTCACTCATATAACGATACTAGGCAACAAGGGGATCCTCACCCAGGACTACAACTCGGTGGAGCTAGATGTACGAGAGGGTGAGGTTGTGCAGTTCCTAGGAGAGGCTTTGGGATGGATGGAGTGCCTAAACTACGAATGGAGGTATGGTTGGATCCCGAAAGACAAACTCATCCTCATTTAAAACCTATTTATTCGACTGGAACCTTCTCTTTTTCCCCTAAACATTATATTC
>CAZIAF010000179.1:0-4493 GCA_964537625.1 uncultured Candidatus Bathyarchaeia archaeon | reverse complement strand
CAAGCCGCGTTGAAGAAGATAAACCACTAAACCACACCCACCAACACGGATTTTTTTCTCTTTTCTTATCCAATGTTTGAAAGTACTAGGCAGAGCCTTTTCAAAACGATCGTTTATGTTCAAGGATATATTTGACGTAATCGTATAGGAAAATACTATTTTTTTCCAGGGAATATACCTAGGCGTTGATCGGGCGTGCTAACCCTTTGAAACTATAGCCTCGCTGTTAACGCAGACATAATCGATCTCCTTCGTGTAACTTCTCAGCTCCAGAGCATCTCCTATTATAAAGTTTCTTTGGATTGATGATCACATGCGTGAATAATCGTTTCAACTTTGATTAGAACATCATATTTTTTAGCCATTAGGAATCCCCGTTATGAATGAAACTGAATTTTCACATAGAATTGGCGGTTGTTGAGCATAGCTACGCTAGTAATTCATGGATGTTTAATAGATCGATGACAAAAGGTAGGGGACAACTAATACATTGATAAGAGATCTAAGGAGGAGATTATTGACCCAAATTCAGATATGTTACCTGTATTTCATTTCATTCTATTCGACAAACATCCAGCCAATAGGAGCCCTTTGAACCTTCCAAGTTCCACCTGCTGAATCTTTTTTCGCCCTAACATACTGAGATACTTTAGACCCAAAAATATCAGCGCAGGCAACAACAACCGCCTCAGGTGTCCTAGGGAACTCAATCACATCCGGCTCCTTCCTGTCGTGATGACTCAATATAAGATTCATTAACTTGGTTCGAGTTAACTCAGGGAAACCAGGAATAAGAGAGATCCTGTTCGAGACAACCTCGGAAGAAAGATAAACGTGACCCATCATGAACCCCTCCTTACTCTCACTCATACCCAGAGGCTCCAAATTTTCTCTTAGCACACCAATATCATGAAGGAAAGCACCCGCGTAAACCAGATCCCGGTTAAGAGAGGGGTGGATTCTACAAGCCAATTCACAATACTGAAGCACCTCCCAAGTGTGCTCCAGCAACCCTCCAACGCAGGAATGATGAAACAACCTGGCACCGTAAAATGTCTTAAATTTCCTCATTAAATCAGCATCAGTTGTGAATGACGTTACCAAAGTTTTGATGAAAGGATCCTGAACAGAGTCAAGCAAACCTGTTATGTAGCTCCAGATCAAACCAATATCCTGGTTCGACTGGGGCACAAAATTCGAAAGATCATACTCCTCAGGATCAGCAACACGCATAGAGCTTCCATCTCTACTGCTAACAACTATCTGAGGGAATCCCTCGTGAGTATTTTTCACTCCCTTAACATTCACAACTTCGCCAAGCTCGATTGATTCGTCGAGCTCTTTACAGTTTATCGTTACACCGCTGAATGCGATGAATTTGATGCTACCCGAGCTATCACCTAGTTCACCGGCAAAAATTTCTCCTCTTCCACTCGCAACCATCCTGTATGACTTCGATTTGCATTGTAGGAAGACATCAACTCGAGTTCCATCAGTTTGAGCTTTGATATCTGAGCACTTCAATAAAGTTCATGTCAACTTAAATTCACTCATATTTAGAGGATTCGAATTAAGCGAGGTTCATTTCGGAAACGCACGCAAAAATGGTCAATGCCCCGTTTGCGCACGCATAATCTCTCTACTCATCTCTAAACTGCCTAAAAGTAGATTTATCTAAAAAAGGAGCGGTGACCTTTGGGGTATACCGGTTGTTCTATTGATCAAGCTTATCCAGGAGATCTATTACGCGACTTTTAACCTCGTCGCGTATCCTTCTCACCTCAATAATCGACTTACTGTGAGGATCATCAATCTTCCATTCCATAAGCTCGTTGGGAACCACAGGGCAAGCTTCCTCACCGCAGCCCATTGTTACAGCGAGATCAGATTGGAGAACCATCTCCTTAGTTAGCTTCTTAGGCATATGACCGCTTATGTCGATTCCAACCTCAGCCATAGCAGCAACCACACTCGGGTTGATCGCACCGGATGGCTGACTACCCGCGCTTATAGCAGCATGTCTACCTAACGCCAAGTAGTTGAAGTATGCCTCGGCCATCTGGCTTCTCCCTGCGTTGTGTACACAGATGAAGAGAACAGTAACCATCTATGCCTGGTTCTTCCAATAGAAGCTACGATTAATATTAGTTCTTATTCGAAGCACTAATTGTTTAAACTCGGAATTCACATATTTTAATTGCCATGCCATTCGATCCAGTTTTCAGTAAAATACTCGTCGCATACGATGGGTCGGAGCAGTCCAAGAAAGCTGTGAGGATAGCCGCTAGGATGGCTTTGATGTTTCACGGCGAAGTCTTGATACTAACGGTTGTACCAACGGTTAGTTACCCAATATATCATGGAGATATGTATGGAGGGGCAACCACGGTAATGACCGAAGCCGAAGTCAACGGGATGAAGATAGCTTACGATAAAGCTCTCGAGGATGCGCGAGGAGAGTTAGCTGAGTATTACCCTCAGCTACATGTCGAGACCGCTTTAATTGAGGGACGACCTTCAAGCGTGATTGTTGAGGAAGCGGAGAAAAGAGATGTTGCCTTGATTGTGATTGGTAGAAGAGGTTTAGGCGGTATCTCTGGGTGGATCCTCGGAAGCACAAGCCGTAAGGTTGTTGACAGTTGTACAAAGCCTGTGCTAGTTGTTAAATAGCTCCACACCTAAACCAAATTATCTCCTTTTTTAATAAGTTGTAAGAAGTTGAAGCCTGAAGCGCGCGCTAGCCAAATGGGATAGCTACTCTCTTCGTCTGGACGCGCGACTAGCTAAAGAGGTCGGGATGGAATTCTCTGAAGCCATCTGAAAAATCCCATGGGTCGACAACGAACTCCACCATGGAGGGGATACCACGATCATTCTCCTTCTTCGCCTTCCTTAGAGCATTCCTAATATCTTCGGGTTTCGTCACCTGTACACCGTAGCATTTCGACGCTTCAGCGATCTTTACGAAGTCGGGTTGCACATCGTAGTCGACAGCTATGTAACGTTCTCGATTTGCCTTCTCGTGGAGTTTTATCCAGCCGAGGCTGTAGTTATTGAGGACGATCCAGGTTACAGGTGCCTTATATTGAACAGCGGTGGGCATCTCCTTCATGAACATCTGGAAGGCTCCATCGCCAGTCGTACAAACCACCGGTCTATCAGGTGCCGCTAACTTTGCGCCAATGCAGCCGGCGACCGCCAGTCCCATGCATGTCTGCTCCGCGGGGGCTACACAGCCGTCGAGGGCCCCCACAGCCCAGTATGGCCAGTAATAGCTCCAAAGGTCCTGACTGCCATTCTCGTTCACCAGCACCGTTTTTGGTCCGAAAACCCTGCATGCCTCGTAGATAACTCGTTTAGTTTTGATAGGTTTCTTTGGGTCACTACACTCATCTTTAACTTCGGCGATGTACGCGGAGGTCGCCTCAACCATCTCTTTGACACGCGGCATCATTCTGAGTGGTACCCTCTTCACCCGTCTCTTGATGTGGGTAAGGAGGTCCTGTAGGAAGAGCTTTGCATCTCCGACAACGGGTACCGTCGGCTGGAAGTTCCTACCTAGCTCAGATGAGTCGACGTCCACTTGGACGAATGCAGCGCCTTCAGGGTAGTAGCGCCATCCCGCGGTCTGGAACTCCTCGTTCCTGCTTCCAAGAGAGATTACGAGGTCAGCTGACTGATATGCGGTTCGGCCCAATTTGGTTCTGTAGAGTCCAACCTGACCGAGAGAGAGCGGATGGTTTTCGGAGATAACTCCCCGCCCGCTCGGTGTGGTCAACAAGGGAATGCTGAGGAGTTCAGCCAGTTTAATGAGTTCTGTTGAGCAATTGCTGTAAAGGGCTCCTCCTCCTGCGACTATCACAGGTCTCTCGGCTGCTAGCAGCAGCTCTGCAACCTGCCCAACCGCCTCGGAGTTAGGACGGACCCTGATGAAAGGAATGCTGCGCAGATATCTTGTCTCCTTTGTCTCTTCCTGCCCGACGTCGAAAGGAACCTCTAGGTACACTGGTCCAGGTTTCCCGTTGACGGCGAGGGTAAAGCCCCTTCTGACTGCCCACGCAACACGATCGGCTCTTGTCAGCCTATAACTCCACTTAGTGATTCCACGGAAAACATCCATCTGTGGCGCCTCTTGGAAGACCCCCTCACCCTCATGAGCTAGGGCAGCTGATCCTCCAAGAGCTAGAATCGGAACGCAGCCACTCCAAGCCTCTAAAACACCGGGGACAAGATTTGAGATGCCAGGACCGGGGCTCGCGAAGCAGACCCCAGGTCGCCTCTTCAGCTTGCAGTAGGCGTAAGCCATGAAGGCGCCAGAAGCCTCGTGCCTAACCAAAACCGGCTCGATGTCAGAATCGTATAGTGAGTCGTAGAGGGCAGCGGGGTGGCCGGGCAACCCGAAGACGTGGCTGACGCCCTCCGCCTCCAAGCCGTCTACCACGATGTCCCATGCACACTTGCCGGACAAATCAGTGACCTTGAGGAAAACAGGG
>CAZIAF010000178.1:3163-4519 GCA_964537625.1 uncultured Candidatus Bathyarchaeia archaeon | reverse complement strand
GCTTTAAACTGTTGTCTATGATCCTCAGTATTATCTCTTTATTAGACTAAATTTTTTATTTTATATTCGCTTATCGTAGTAAATGAGTATCTGATTTGAATATTTTTAATGAGATCCGCGTATTGCTGTATTAAACTAGTTTCGAGTTTTCCTCCGACCATAAATTCTTGGGGATGTAATACTATCATCGAGTATCCATATCGGCCAATATTGAGAGTAACCTCTTTTTCGAGTTGATCCAGGTCCCTCATTCTCCAAGTACCATTTACTAGGTCAGATGTAGTGATCGTCGCAGGAAAACGATAAATGTTATTGGTAGTATAATTTGGTTTTCCTGCATCGATAAAATCTGTGATGATGTTTAATCCGTTTATTTTCATGGCTTCAAAAATTCCTTCATTATACATGAAAAAAGGAGGCGCTAAAATGGTTGATGTTAGGTTTAGTGATTGAAGCTTTTCTTTGGCGGCTTGTACAATTTCAATCTGTATTTTAGTCTCTATCGTTGTTAGGTTTTCATGGTCAAAACCATGAATTATTACCTCTGAACCTTCTTTAATGGCAGTTTTAACCACTGAAATAGTTTCATTATCTTTACCGAACTGAGCAGGTATTATTCCAATATCCATTTTTATTTTATTTACTCGGTTAAATTGAATTAGAAATATCGTTGCTTCTGTGGCTTCAAAGTCTCTTACATCATCGATTCTGATTATTATTACAGATGGTTTATTTTGATCGTTAATCGTTGAATTAACCTTTGCTAAATTATTTTTTATTCCATTTATTTCTGATTTTACATTATTTATTTCATTTACATTCTCTTCAATATTTTTTAGTTTAATATATATTACAATATTTAATAGCATAAGAGTTATGAAAAATAAAAACATTGAATTTTTTTTTCTATCTGTCTTCAATACACTCATTCCATTTTTTTCTGCTAACTAGTTTCTATATAAGTCATTTCATTATAGGCATCATTTTTATTTAAAATATATGTAATTTAAATCCTAAACTCAATTCGGTCAGACTTAATAATCGATTAATAAACCATAATAATGTGAGGGAGATGGTCCTTTGAATTCCGATGAGTCAGAAACGATACCTCTGACCCTAAATGAATTCGCGGTATACCTAGGACTTATCCCAGTATCTGAGATCGAACTTTCCGATATAAGTACTAAAAAACTGATAAAATCGACTACCGAGATTCGTAAACTTAATGACAAGAAGATACTAAAAAGTGTAGATTTTATTAAATTTGTAGAACCCAATATTGTTGAGGATGAGGTAGTTGAGAGCTCAGCGAACGAGTCAATTTTACCTAAAATTGCTGTTTCCAATGTTGATTCT
>CAZIAF010000178.1:0-3153 GCA_964537625.1 uncultured Candidatus Bathyarchaeia archaeon | reverse complement strand
CTTTGATGATCGTGAAAAAAATGTTGAGCACGATAAAAACCTAAAAAAACTTGTTGTTGAAACAACTAATAAAATTATTTTACAGGGATTAAGTGATTATTTAACTGAGGAAAGTGAGGATGGTAAGTCCAATTTAAAGAATGATTCTACGAGATCCTTGAATCCTCAAAATGATCTTGAGCTTTATGATTTATGTATTCATAAACTGAAGAACATAAATTCTAGATTGAAATATCTTGAGGAACTGAAAATCGACGATAATTATACCTTAGAGTTAAACCCTGAGATTGAACTAGAGAAAAAGACTCTATTAAACGAATCTAATAAAATTTCTGATGTAGTGAATTCACTTAAAGAAAAAATAAAAGATCCTTCCATTGACAACGTGAAAGCATTTCAGGCTGAAATGGAAAAAAAACCTGAGAAGGTAGAGATAAAATCCTCGGCTTCAATACCTGATGTTAAACCTGTTGGTGATGATTGGTTTATCAAGACAATTCTTCAATTGACGAGGGCTCTAAATCAAGGGGAAAAACCCAGGGAGAATATTAGGGCTATTTCTTTCTCTGAAGACCATGATTTATTTGTCGAGACTCTTCTTCAGTTAATTAAATTAGATGAGCGTGCTCGAGGAGGCACTTCTTCTACTTCTCCCTCGGAACTTATGTCAAAATTAAGCAGCCCTCACCTCTTGAAAACAGACTCAGATTTTCGCGTTGAGCCTCATATTAACTCTGGAACATTTATAAACGAGATTGAAACACGGCTTAGTTCCCTTGAAAAAGCATTTCAAGAAATTAAGGGCAAACCGTCTCTAATGAATAAAATAAACGAAGATGTCACCAATTTAGATATTAATAGTTATAATCTTTCAAAGAAGTCAATAGGATCAAAATTAATTAATGAGCGAATTGTTGATTTGGAAAGAAAATTAGATGTTATAAAATTTAAGAAAGCTAAACTTGGAGACGAGTTACTAAAGATCAATAGCTCAATTGATTCATTAAAGGCAGGTAAAGTCGCTTTTAATTACTTGAGTTATCCACGGAGAGGAGTATTAGCAGTCGGTTTTTTAATGACTTTTTTGGGATTGTTAATTCTTTTTCCTGTTCAGCCTCCATTTTTGTTACAATATATATTCGGTTTTGGTCTTTCTTTGACTGGTGGCGCGATAATCATTGATAGTATATGGGCCTCATTTGAAAGAAGGAGAAATAAATGAAACAGTGGTGACTGACTGTTTTTGCCACCGATATTACCCCCTTTTAGCCCGAATTTATTGATGTATCTAATTGGATTAGTTGATTATGTTAGCAAGTTTTTTTTTCCTAGACGAAAGATAGATGTTTTTCTTAGTGTAGAGGCAGTTATTCCCGTTCATAATGAAGGAAAAACTCTTCGGCAAACTATTGAGAGCCTATTAGGACAGAGTGTAAAACTTGATCAGATCATAGTGGTTGATGACGCGAGTACTGATGATTCTAATCAAGTAGCTAGTAGTTTTAGTGGGCTTCTTGTTTTAAGGAATGACTCCCGACTTGGAAAAGCACTTTCGGTTAATCGGGCTTTGAAACACATTAACAGCGACTTGGTGGTTGTAGTAGACGGTGACACTATTCTAGAGAGGCACTATATCTCGAAGTTGCGTGAGGAATTCGCCATCAAGGAGACGGCTGCTGCAAGTGGTTTTGTTATCCCCTCAAAGGAAAGTGAGAACACCGCGATTATGAGGGCTAGAGTTATTGAGGATTTATATTCTCAATCCACTTTGAAGCGGGGTCAAGATTTTGTTAAAGGCATGTTCGTTGTTTCAGGGTGTTGTGCTTTTTATAGAGTATCGGTTTTAAGGGAATTCCTTATCTCTGATGATACGATCACTGAAGACCTTGATTTAACTTGGATGCTTCAAAGAAATGGCTATCGGGCTACATTCGCGACAGCATATGCTTATACCATTGAGCCTAATAATCTTTCAAGTTACAGGAATCAAATTAAGAGATGGTATATCGGTTTTTTTCAGTCGTTGCTTAAACATGGACTCGGTTTATTCGATTCTAAGCCCCTGACTTTAACGGTGTCTTTAATCTTAGTTGAATGTTTATTTTTCACGATTTTTTGGATAGCAATTATAGGTCTAGCTGCTGCATCTTTAATATTTGGAGGCGAATTCAATGTCTTTCGAACCATTCTGTATATATTTCTTGGATTAGATTTATTCACAGTTTGTTTCCCTGCATTGATCAGAGCTTATAACTTAGGCTATCTAACGAACTTTCTTCTAGGTATCCCCACATATTATGTGCTGAGATTAGTCAATGCTTTAGTTTGGTGGGGGTCCTTCGCTGAGTGGTTATTTGATTGGAGTCCCGGTTGGGAGGAATAAGGGGCAATTATACATCCAGATACCAACTAGTGAATTATTACTTTACATTCATGCGCGTGTGGTCGCTTCTAAAGAGCTAAAATGAGTAGGTTAGTTAGATATTTTACCTAAATATCCGCACACAAGTCCCAAAATATGTTAGTAGAAACTTAACCTGTGTATCAACATTTTTACTACCTATCTTCAATATGTGTGTAAAATATGTTACATCTATGAACATATATGGTGATCTAAAGCTGTCTATTGCAGGAGTTAAATCGATATGGAAGCAAAAAAGAGGATAAATTTTATTGCCACTGTAAAAATACCTACCAAAGTTCGGGTGAGTTATGAGATCGCCGACGAAGCAGATATTGAGCCAATTTTAGAACAGATCCTTGAACAGCATAGAAGAAGCAGGGGTGAGCCTTCTCAATCATCGAATGGCTCTAAAAAATCGGTCTCACGTTCTATGCCCGCAAAGCTAAAAAAACCTGCTGGCAAGAAAGCCAATTAGCGCGCGCATATATTATTACATTTTAATCGGCGCACGCGAATTAATTCATACGTCGCGTGCTTCGGAATGATTTAGCTTAAGTAAAAATTTTCTGCTTTTCAATTTGGGGTTTTCTAGTCCAACCGTCTCTCAAAAGATTCTTCACTTTCACTTAAGTAAATTATGCCCTCAGCTATGCTTACGAGTGTCGGAATAAGCGTCCAACAAAACAATATGTAAATTATCCCCATCCTAACTTTTCCCATATAAAATTTATGAGCCCCAAGACCGCCAA
>CAZIAF010000177.1:0-4577 GCA_964537625.1 uncultured Candidatus Bathyarchaeia archaeon | reverse complement strand
CGGAGAGATAATTACTCTGTCTTCCTCTCTGTTCTAGATTTACCGTGGTTGATTTGTATCTGCGCTTCAGCTTAAGCCACAGAAGAACCATGATAAAGATTGTTACGACGCCGACAAGACCCATGCCAGCCGTGTTATCGGTTCTCGATTTGTCTAGTTCTTGGAAAAAAGCGGATATTATGAAGAGGAAAAGTGAGCCGAAGGTGAGTGCGAACCAATGAAGCGAAGTAGCTTTCTTCCAGTCGTAGCCTGCTAACAGTTTTATCGAGCCGAAGATAACGCTAAAGCCGATTAAGATCACGACTACAGGGAAAAGTGGGGAGAAAGAGAGGTTAGGGAGTATCCAGAAAATAATGCCTGAGGTTAATGCCCCAAAGGCTGTGAATGCCACATAGAATAAAGGGGTTTTCATCGGTTTTATTCCATGCCGAGCCCAATCGGCTGGGAGTCTGTAGGCTATGTATGTAAAGACTACGACTACTATGAAGGCGAGGAAATACTGCGGTAGTGGTGGGAAGTAGTCAAGCATAAGGCTGAAGAGGATAAAACCGACCGCGACATCGACCGTCAGAATCGAGGCGATCACCTTCAACCACCCGTCTGTGAGCCATCTCTCACATTTTCTCTTCGGATAGGCAAGCTCTACGAGGATTACCGGCACCGTGATGCTGATTATTGCGTGGTACATTGTCAGCTCCGCTGCCCAAACCCAGTTGACTCCGAGCCATCTTCCGAAGACATCAAGGACTCCCAAGTCGGGCCAGACAGGACTAAACCAGCTGGCCACCATCACTCCCTCTTCAAGGGCGCCATAGGCGGCACCGAGCAGCAGGAGGCTTCCAATGCCTTTCCCCCAGAGAACCTTGAGTTCTCGGGTGAGGACTGCGCCGCAACCATATAGACCGAGGAGTATAGTGAATCCGAAGGGGGTGAAGAACTCGGAAGGAGGTGCTGAACCGGAAAGGAGTTCACCAACGGCGGGGGCAAGTATGAAGAGAACCAGAGCGGGGTTACCACGAATGCGAAGTCTGGGGAGCCTCGAAGCTGTCCACCCTCCTTCAATCATCCTCTGCTAAGATTTCCCAAGCGATCTCGGTTGCCTTCATGATGAAGCGAGTACAATGACTCTTCCAGAGATTCCTTCGGTTGAACTCCGCCAAGTCGATGGATTTAGAGATGTCAAGGCCGAGTAAGTTTGGACACCTGACTTCACCTTGCTCATGACGAAATTTTTCCAGAAGTTTATTTGCATACCAGTAGGGCCTTCGATCCTTTATTGGTACAACTGTGTCCCTCCCATACTTTATGCTCAGACCCATGATGGCGCCAGTTACCGCTCCACAGATCTCGCCGCTGCGGCCTAAGCCCGCTCCAAATCCGGTGGCAATTCTTGGGATTAACGGATTCTCAGTTCCCTGACATCTGGCTAATGCAATCAGACAGGACTCAGAGCAGAGGAAGCCTTCTGCTGCATATGTCTCTGCGATTTTAACTGTGTCTTCTTTGGATAACATGTTCGTAAATGACTAAGTGTTCAGTGGGAAAACAGGTTTACGGTCCGTAGTCATTTAAGGCTCTCGAGGAAGCTTTTGAGTACGACTGCATTATTATGCTCCTCATCCTTAGCCGTGAATAGGAGGGCTACATCTTTCCCTCGTGTCTTGGCTTTAAATCGCTTTAGCAACTCTGTTTTGCACTCAAGCTCCCTTCCGTATCTCTCCTTAAATTCGAGCCACCTCTCGGAGTCGTATTCGAACCATCTTCGCAACTCGTCGCTAGGGGCGGCGTCCTTTAGCCATTCGTCGATCTTCGCGATTTCCATGTGAACTCCGCGTGGCCAGATCTTGTCGACGAATACTCTGTAGCCGTCTTGGGGGGATGACGACCTGTAGACTTGTTTAACCTTGATCAATTAGACCCCTCACATAGTAGTATTTTTCAGCAGGTATTAAAGGGTCTTAAAGTTATTTGTTATGAGAAAAAAAAACGTTGGTGGCTTCAGCGCGTGAAGTTCAATTATTCATCATGTTTTTAACAGATATCTGTAGGTAGAGGGGGATGTTGATTCAGATCAGTTTTTATTTCAAGTTTAAATGCTAGGTGACAACCTAGGTTGTCGTACTAGTTTCTCTGGTTCAGGTGTTGTTGTTTGGATTCACTCCAGAATGTCATACTATCGGAGGCTACAGAGGCGGATGTGGAACGCCTTGCTGATATTTCGAAAAATGCGTTTGATACCGACTCAGACTTCGGGACATCTGGGCAGGTAGGACCCTCCGGTTACGACTCGACTGCGTTCTATTCTAGAATGCTGAGGTTCCTTGGTTGCTACCTCATCCTGCTCGGAGGGGAGCCTGTAGGCGGTGTCATGGTAAAGGTCGGGGGGAAGCATGGTGTGGTGGAGAGGTTCTTCGTTGACCCTAAACATCACAGAAAGGGCATAGGGTCCGCTGGGATGGAACAGATAATGAGTAGGTATCCGGAGGTGACGCTCTGGACTCTCGGCTCTCCCGAGTGGAACGTCAGGACAAGCAGTTTCTATGAAAGTCTCGGTTTCAAGCATGTTGGTTGGGACTACAGCGAATCCGCCTTCAGGGGACGCTGGTATGAGAAACGCGTAGGTGAGGCTGAGGCGATTATGCCAATATCCATATTAAAAGATGGTGCGAGCAACGTCCTCGTCGAGGGAAAGATCACTGAGAAGTCGTTCCCAAGGACGGTTCGATCAAAGAAAACTGGCGGGGAGTTGACGGTGGCCAACGCTGCATTAGAGGATGAATCGGGCCGGATAATCATGGTGCTTTGGGACAAGCAGACCGAGTTAGTTAAGGTAGGGGGGAGAGTGCGGGTGGAGAACGGATATACTAATTCCTACAGCGGGATAACTCAGTTAAATGTTGGATATGGTCGCTTGATAATACTCATTTAGGAAAAAAATAGGTTTTGTCGCGAGTCTATCATATTCTTTAAGTTTCACTTATTTTTTAAAGCGAAAGAGATTAAACAAAATTTTTACAGTATAACATACCTAAGATGAAGTTCGAGGCACCATTACTGGAAGAAACTCTGAGGAAGGCTGAGTACAAGTTGAGTAACGCTCTTGGAGGAGCGTGCAGCATCATCGTCTACCATGAATTTACAGATGACCTAATAGAAATAATACAGGAGATCGACACTCAACGATTCAGGAATGAGCTTCGTTACGATAAGGAAGAGTTATCGGAGCGCTCCCGTGAACCGGGGTTCACTTGTCTTATGGTGTATCTAGACGGCGAGGCAGTAGCCTTCGACTTTGGTTTCAACGATCAGGAGGAGAGAAGTTACTTTTCGGATACTGTTGCCACCCTCATTGAGAGGAAAGGGATCGGATCGATCCTTACTACATTAGAGGCACTATATTGTTGCGAGGAGGGGTACCATTCTGTGAAGATGATAACAGAAGATGAGGATCAATCGGGGCGTCGCTTGAAAGAGTACTGGGAGAGATTTGGCTTCAGAGTCACGGATGTCGATCCCTCTGTTGGCGTCGAGATGAGACTCGACCTGACATCAGAAGGTGTAAGAAACCTATGCCAGAAATATATCGGTGAATGAACCTAACTTGAGCTTTATGAGGCTGTCTTGTTTGAGTGTATAAGCCTCAATTTAGGTTTCGCAGACTTGCACTCAATGACAAATTACGCATTCTAAGTGGGCACTTATGCGCGACTACATCATCTCCGATTATTCAGACAGAGTCGGCAGGGTATGAATTTCTGAAAAATGACGGATGACTTTTTTTATTTATTAGTAATATCTCTGGCTCAAGTCACTGGTTGGAATAATTATTAATTTTTGAGAGGTTTCATTTTCTTATGAAAGCAATATGATAAAAACTGGATACATCAATATCAATGACATGAGTCTGGAGGTCCCAGTTCTACGAGATGCATTATTGAAGGCCGAGGCGAAGCTTAGCGAAGCATTAGGCGGCGAGTGCAAGATAACAGTCCACCATGAGTTCCCTCCTGGGCTGGCTCAAGTCGTGGAGGAGATCGAGACCAAGAAGTTTAGGCAAGAACTCCAGTACACACTAAAAGAACTTGTGGAGCGGTCGATGAAACCTGGATTTACATGCATACTCTTCACACTCAATGGTGAGCCCTTCGCCTTCGACCTCGGCTACCGCGACGATGATGTAGGGGTGTACTTCGGAGATAGTGCTGCGACCCTAATCGAAAGAAAGGGCGTTGGGGCAGTATTAACCGCTCTCGATGCGCTTACCAGCTGGGAGGCTGGATATAGATCGGTGAAGATGATCACAGAAGAGGAGGATCAATCGGGGCGTCGCTTGAGAGAGTACTGGGAGAGGTTCGGATTCAGGGTCACTGGTTTTGACCCTAAGATAGGTGTCGAAATGAGACTGGACCTTACCCCTGTGAATGTGAAGGCTCTATGTGACAAATATATTTGGTAAAAACGAGATTATGAGAGCTATTGTTTGCTTAGCTTACCACTCACATTCGTTCTTATAGACTAATCCTAATTTTGTTCTTTTAATCTAATTTTCATTCCTATTGGATACGTAAGATAATTAT
>CAZIAF010000176.1:0-4643 GCA_964537625.1 uncultured Candidatus Bathyarchaeia archaeon | reverse complement strand
GTAAGGGGCGCGTAGTCGCCTTGGGATATGGTTGCCGGATAAAGTGCGGTGATGTCTTCGTTGAGGAAGGTGACCTCATCGTCGGTGATGTCGATGGTATCGCTGTTGTCCCGGAGACCGTTGTAGAGGAGGCAGTCAGGTGTGCTTTAACAAGGGTTAACAGCGAAAGAATGACTCGGAAGGAACTTTTAAACTGGCGCGAAGCTCGGTGAAGTCTACGCCAAATACGGCACTCTTAAAAATCATTAGCCAACGCTGAGGAGTAAAAGTATTCTGTAGATTAATCCCCCTAAGACAACCGCTAACAGAACCTCAGAGAAGCTGATTAATGCAGCGATTGTTACACCGAACTCTTTCCTGAGCACTGCGATCGTTGCTATGCATGGGATGTATATCATCACAACAAATGCGAAGACAAACATCTGAGTCGGCGTCATAATTAATGCAAAGTTAGTAGTGCCCATGATCGAGGCGAGGAGGATAAGTGTTAGCTCCTTCCTCAGGATGCCGAAAATTAGGACGACGCCTGTTGCTGCCGGGAGACCGAGCCAGAATACTGTGATAGGACTGAAGGCGGTCTCAATGTACTTGAGTAATCCAATCCAGTTTGCTGCGTAGATGATGAAATTCCCTACGACGATAATTGGGAAAGCCTCGTAGATAAAGTCCTTGAGCCTGAACCAAGTCCTCTGAGCGGTCACCTTTGTTGTTGGCCATTTGTAGGTCGGCATCTCCATTATTAGACCAACAGGCTCGCCAGGCAAAGCCTTGAAGGCGATATGGCCGAGGATAAAGATCAAAATGAAGTCTATGGCATAAAGGAGAAGTGCCCATTCGAAGCCCATGTATGTTGCGACTAGCCCCATGATGACGATGCTCCTAGCAGCGCAAGGCACTAAGCTAGAGACAAAGGCACAGATTAGCCGTTCACGGCCCGTTTCCATCACAGCACAGCCGAGACATGCAGGTACGTTGCATCCGAACCCCAACATCATTGGAATAAATCCCTTACCATGTAACCCGATTAAATGCATCAGTGAATCCATCAGAAAAGCAACTCGGGCGAGATAGCCGGTGTCCTCGAGGAGGCTAAGTATCAGGAAGAAAGGTGCAATATACGGTATTGCGATGGTGATCCCAGCGATAACCCCTTCTATCAAACCGTTCCAAATGAAAATGGGTATGAGCTCCTCGCCAAATGTCGAGAAGTAGATGGTTTTCAGAGAATAGAAGAAATCTATAAAAAGTCTAGAAGCGTAGTCACCGAAGCTAAATATTCCATAAAACATTCCGACTATAATGGTGAACATCAGGGCATAACCGAGAACCGGGTGACTCGTTGCATCCTCTAGTTTTTGCCAAAGGCCTCCACTTGGTTCGACATGCTGCGACGATTCGGAAGCGATTAAGTTAGCCTGGGCATACCGCTCGGAGGTTATTACACTCGCTGCGTTATGGCCATGCATCTCCTCAATTTCTTTCCTAATAGATTCTACACCATCTTTCAACCCTGGTATGGAGGAGTAGACGAGGGTCGCGATCTCTTCGTCTCCTTCAAGAAGCTTTATGGCTAGCCACCGAAGCGGATATGGAGAATTCAAATCAGCGAGGTTTTCGGTTACAATTGCTATGTTTCGCTCCACCTCATCGCCGAAGGGGAGGGGGCGTGCTGTAACTACGCTTTCCTCGTGGATTCGGATCACCTCGAGCATTAGCTCTTGGAGACCGATGTTCTTTATCGCGGTTGTTGGGACCACAGGAACTCCGAGGAGCACCGAGAGTCTCTTTGCATCGACGCTGATGCCCTTCTTCTCAGCGATATCCCCTTGGTTTAGAGCGACAATTAGGTGAGGCTCCAGCTCCAGAAGTTGGGCGGTAAATGCGAGGTTCCTCTCCAGCGCCGAGGCGTCGACGACGTTTATTAGAGCATCGGGGTGCTCAATTGCGATGTATTCTCTGCTCACACGTTCCTCGAGACTATAGGTGCTTAGGCTATAGATGCCAGGGAGGTCTATAACATCGATATTATAACCCGAGAAAACGAGGGTTCCCTCAGCCTTCTTCACTGTTTTACCCGGCCAATTCCCCACGTGCTGGTGGAGGCCGGTAAGTTGATTAAAAATAACACTTTTACCAACGTTAGCATTACCAGCCAAAGCTATTGTTAATTGACTAAGTCCTGTTATCTTACTGGTCTTATCCGCGTTGATATGGCAGCTCAATAATGTTTACCCTCTACTCTCTAAAACGTGGTGAGGGCCATGTGGGTGCTGAATCGGGACTTCGCATTCCTCTATTTCTACAAATACCTTTTCGGTAAGGTTTCGACCGATGGCTAGATTCGTACCCCTCACTGAGACCTCGATTGGGCCATTAAAAGGTGCAGCATTTACGACTCTAACCTCCGTACCAGGGCAGAGCCCCATATCTATTATTCTTTGGCTGGCTTTTCCTCCTGCCCTGATGAAAGCTACTCTAGCTTTTTCACCTGGCTTGAGTTGGCTCAATTGTGTATGGAGTCTTGTCTCCAGCTTCTCCCGGATCTCCTTGCATTTATCGCAATCTACTGTGTTGAGAGTGCAAGGCGGTATCGGTTTTCCATCATCAGGGCAAGTTAGGGGATGGTTCAGAGCTTTACATAATGCTGCGGCGGTCTCATCGCTTAGGCTATGCTCCAGCTTACAGGCCTCGTCGTGGACTTTCTCTTTATTTATACCTAATATATCACTTAGGAACCTCTCTAGCAGTCTGTGCTTCCTAACAACTTTCTGAGCCATAGCCGCGCCTTTACCTGTAAGCAAAACCCCCTTGTAGGGTTCGTAAGTAGCAAGTCCCTCACCAGCGAGTTTTTTGATCATCTCGGTGACACTCGGTGGAGAGACCCGAAGCTTCTCAGCAAGGTTCTGGTTTTTGGCAAGTTCCCCCTTTTCGTTGAAGTTGTAGATGGCTTCGAGGTATTCTTCAACACTCTCACTCATAACGACTCATATTTTTTAGGGTAGACTAAAATATAAAGTTTAGTCCTGCCTAAAAAAAGAGTATTGTGACGATGTATAGGTGTATGACTATGAGAGCTTTAATATGCCACGCTCAAGAGCAGTGGCGCCTGTTCGGCTCATCTCCTCAATGCCGATGGGCTTGATCTTCAGGAGAAACTCATCTATCTCCTCTGGTGGACCTGTGACCTCAGCGATGAGAATGTCTGGCTCCACGTCGAGAATAAGTCCGTGGTAAGCATTGACGGTGTTAACCGCCTCCATCCTGGACAATGGGTCGCTCGTCTTCAACTTGATCAGGAGTAACTCTCTACTAACTGTATGGGTCGGGTCGAGACGCTTCACTTTAACGACATCGACCATCTTGTCGAGTTGCTCAACAATCTGGTTGAGTATCTTCCCATCAGCTTCAACTGTAACCGTCATCCGGCTAAGGGGGGTCCCCTCAACGGTTCCAACAGTGATTCCTTGGATGTTGTAACCGCGGCGTCTGAATAGATTACTGACCTTGAAAAGGACACCAGGCTTGTTCTCGACGAGGAAACTTACTGTGTGTAGTGGCATATTAAATGCCTCCTAGGAGGATGTCCTTGAGTCCCATACCCGGCGGGATCATCGGGTAGACGTTCTCCTCGGGGTCGATGGGAACATCTATGACAGTTGTCTGTTTCTCTGCGATGCTTCTCCTTATAGTGGACTCGATATCCTTTATTGACTCCGCTTTGACTCCGGTCGCTCCATAGGTTTCTGCGAGTTTGGCGAAATCAGGATGCTTTGGCCTGATGACTGCTGAATACCTATGTTCGTAGAAGAGGCGCTGCCACTGAGCGACCATCCCGAGGATGCCATTATTAAGGATCACAATAGTGATCGGGAAGCCCTCATCGACAGCTATTGCAAGGTTGTTCTCGGTCATTGCAAAGCTACCGTCGCCGCTGATGTTGAGGACTGGTAGGTTTGGTTTTGCTGCCTTAGCGCCGATAGCTGCGGGTGTTCCCCACCCCATTGTGCCGAGGCCCCCGCTAGTGAAGAATGTGTCAGGACCAAGGACGTCGTAGTGTTGAGCGGCCCACATCTGGTGCTGACCGACGTCGGTGACGACAATGCTCTCGGCAGGCATTGCCCTCCTGATAGCTCTAATAACCTCAGGGCCTGATAGTGGCGAATCCATCTTGAGATTTAAAGTCTGGGCGCTGTACTCCTTGATCCTCTTGACAAGGGCATCGTCGCTCGGCATCGTATTTCTCTGTTGCATTACCTTCTCTCTGATACCGCGGAGAGCGAGTTTTGCGTCGCTGACTATCCGAGTAATGCTGTCGACGTTTTTATCGATCTCGCTTCTGTCAACGTCGATGTGGATTATACGGGAATTAGGTGCAAATCCGGAGAGAGCACCCGTGGTTCTGTCGCTGAATCGGGCACCCACTACTAGGAGAACATCAGCTTCTGGAACTATGTAGTTCGCCTCGCATCGGCCATGCATACCGCAGAAGCCGAGGCTGAGTGGATGGTTGCTTGGGATGCTACCTTTCCCCATGAGGCTGTGAGCGACGGGGGCTTGGAGCATCTCTGCAAGCTCGACGAGTTCGGCTGACGCGCCGGAGGCGATTACACCTCCTCCGGCGATGATTACCGGCCTTCTCGCCC
>CAZIAF010000175.1:0-4685 GCA_964537625.1 uncultured Candidatus Bathyarchaeia archaeon | reverse complement strand
TTTAATTAATTTCTTGGCATCATCAAGACTCATAGGGATCAAAGATAATAAATCGCGCGCGCAAAAAGGCTATTCCTTAAGCTCTACAACCATCCAAGCCTCAACAGCGATCCAACCCGGGTGGTGGAGGGGGAGCGAGGTACGCGCTGGTTTTCCTTCAATATCACCAAATAAATTCACGAGCAGGTCTGTATAGCCATTCATGACCTTTGGCTGATCCATAAATCCCTCTGCACTATTCACAAATCCAACTACCTGGAGAACCTGCTTGATCTTGTCGAGGCTCCCTAGCTGCTTCTTAAGTTGGGAGAGACAGTTAAGGCACGCCTCTTGCGCAGCCTTGTATCCCTCCTCCATTGTTAGGTCCTTCCCAACTAGCCCACGTTTACTCGTAGCAAAGGGTCCTTGACCACAGCTAAATGCAATGTTATTGACCCACTTGGCACCTATGTAGTTACCTTTTGGCGTAGGAGACAACGGTAACTCAAGACCCAGCTTTTTCAATTTAGCTTCAATAGACATAGGATCACCTGCCATTCCCGCAGCTTTAACTATTACTAGATGTAGGGACAATAGGTTCTCTCATGCTGCCTTATAGCCCAGACCGCTTGATCGGTGAGTTTAACCCCACCGGGCTCAAGGGTTACCCAATTTTTCTCCTGAAAGTATCGAAGATTTTCCACGATCTCCTCAACAGGAGCTTCTAAAAGTTCTGCTAGCGTCTCGGGTTTTAATAACAGAATGTCTCCAAGGGTGTTAGTCTCTGGGTAGAGGATTTGAAGCATTTCTCGACGCAGCTTAACATTTTTAGTCTCCATAGGGATGTAATGCAGTTTGCTGGATTTAGGTTTCTCGGATACCCTTTTTTTTTATAACTGGTACCTATCCATTTACATTTTAAAAAAGGTGCCTGAGAGTCTAACCCACTTAAGTGAGTCCCTCAACCAAGGTCCTTAAAGCCTTATAACCCACTTTCCGAAGTAAACATAGGGTTTTTCATTCTTTTAGATCCAGTTTAGCTGTTGTTTGAACATTATTAACATTTATGTGTTAAGTATTTACAGTTTTGTTTGCAATATAAGGCAAGTTCCAGCATAGTCGTAACGTTCAACTGGGTTTTAATCACCATAAATTTTGGAGTATCTCAAAAGATCGAGACATCCATCGATTTACGATACTCATGTTATTCGGAAATCTCGGATCGAAGAGTTGAAAAAATATTTTTAAAATTAGAATAGATGTTTTTCGTTTCCGTACTTAATTCAAGAGACTTTCCAGCGGCAAGTGTTATGTATGCTGATCCCTATGTGAATGTAAAGCGGGAGGATAACCTACTCTGACGAGGAGTGAGATCTCTCAAAATACATCGCTTATTATCCAGCGTTCAGCATCCCCGCATCGATACTTTTTCTCGGTGGTCACTTGAAAATACTCAGAGACGAGAATGGATTCATGATCCGAGGGGAGAGATTTGTCAGTTACCAGGAGGTTCAGTGCTTCCGGTACCTTCAGTTACTAGGTTTATCGCCGGAGGAGATGAATCACGAGTATCCAGTCGGGAAGAACAGCTTCGACTTCTTCCCGCTAGGCCGTGTTTTCTGGGAGCATCACCCTATACACATGAAGAATGGCGAGGACCTTTTTGGGTACGGCAAGAAGAGGAGGTTGATCCTGAACAGCTCTGGGTATCAGAGTGTCCCTCTCGTCGTTTCGGATGTAATGTTCAGAGACCAATGGGAGGTATGTGATCTGATGAATGATCATTGGGTTGATTTTAAACGTGGGGTAGTAAAGGGAAAACCAAGTATTTGTTTTGTCCGAGATTACAAGAGGGATTGGAAACCATTTGTTGACGTCGACGAGATCCTAGCCAATCGGGATATAAACACCTCCGTCCCCTTCGTCGGTGATTATTAAGGAGACTTGCCGAGTTCGTTTGTTTTTAAAGCATATCAGTCTTCAGGAGCGTCTTAGAGGCTATACTTTTTAAACCCTACGGCGACGTTTAGGTGATCCAACATGACAGAGGACAGCATCATCTATATCGGTAGTAAACCGGCTATGACATACGTAATGGCAGTACTGACAGCCTTCAATCAGAAGGGTGCGGACAGTGTTACCTTGAAGGCAAGAGGTCAGGCAATCAGTAGTGCGGTCGACGTTGCTGAGATCTGCAGAAACAGGTTCCTTTCAGGGGTCTCGAAGCCTGAGATCGAAATCGGGACTGAGGAGCTTGAGGGGCAGGACGGAGGAAAGAGGAACGTCTCAACAATTGCCATAAACATCAGGAAGGAAGTCGAAGAGCCGAAGAAGCCGGCCAAGAAGAAGAAGGAAGAAGAGTAACCGCTTCCCCAATCTTTAGGTTTTTATTCCAATATCTCAATTTAATATTTATTATATTCCCTCTAGCGCCAGCGCTAGAGGTTCATCTGTGGGGGTTCTGATACCGGGTTAAAGAATGAGGGTATCAAAGGGAGCTTTGGGAAGTTGGGGAGGTAGTATTGCTTTTTTTTCCCAGTCCGATTATTTTATCTATGATACCAATCAGAGTGTCGGCTAATTCTGGTGTCGTCCAGTGACTGACAGCAAAGACTGTTAATGCCACGCCGATGACGCCGAAAATGAAGCTTATGGGATAATGGTAAGTTTCGAGGTTACGATCGGCGATTAATGTAAAGGGCCAGGTATCGTAGGAAGTTAGGTAAACGGTTAGAACTATTCTTGGGATGTTTAGAGTGAAGAGGAGGAAGCCGGAAAGAGCGATACCTACGACACGCTTTTTCCAACTTGCGATCAGGGGCAGGATCAAACCAGCCATCACGCCAAGAACATTTAGTGCGGTGCACTCTCGGATGATCGAGACAGTTAATGGATGCTGACCAAGGAGAGTAAGGGTGGTGTACCCAGCTGTCTGCTTCCAAGATGTAGTGTGACCAAATATAGAGAGAACACCGACTGCAGTCTGGGCTGTAAGACCCTCAATCCAACCTGAGGGAATGATGTAGAAGACCCATAGAATAATTGTGAAGGCTGTGAAGTAGAAGATAATGTAGCGGGTTTTAAGACTCCGGGTTTCCATTGTACCTGTTTGCTGGTTGGCGAGGTAAAAAGGTGAGGTTTAGCATAGTCGATAGATGTTCGCAGTTGAAATAATGAAAAGTATATCCAAGGCGACAACTTCTATCGGGTAGTATGCTTCCTAGAGCTCTAAAAGAGGTGGATGACGAGTATGCCACTGTGTGAGCTTCTGGTAAACACGGGCTATAGCCAGAACGGTATTCTCAGCGTAGGGTTTGCCCATGAACTGAATTCCTGTTGGTAATCCTGCTCTGGTAAAGCCATCTGGAATACTGACAGCGGGGAGGCCACATCCGTTTCCTATTGCTCCCATGATATCCTTGGTGGCACCTGGGGCCACTTTACGGAACTCTTCGCCGAGGGGGGTCGCTGGCTTTTTACTACTTGGAGCAGTTAAAGCGTCGAAGGATTCCATAGATTCCGTAGCTACTTTAACCATTTTTCCTCTGAGGCGCATGGCACGAAGATAATCGGTTGCAAGCATCGTGGTACGGGCATAGGGGCCCCAATGGTCCTCAGGCGCAGTGAGTTGGTGGGTAGCGCCAGAGTTGACGAAGTCCTCGAAGGCTGAGGCGGCCTCAGCGTTGAGAATGGTACGAGTTATTGCCTCATAAGGTAGTTCAGGTAGGTCGATCTCCTCAAATGTAGCTACACCCTTCAGGGTCTTGAGAGCTTTCTCAAAATTATCCTTGACTTCTGGGTTAGCGTCATCGGCGACACCGTGAAGGAAACCGAGCCTGAACTTGTTTTTAGTTTTTTGGCGATTAAACTTCCAAGGTTTTATGTGGGTTGTAGGGTCGTTTGGGTCTGGCCCAGATATTGCTTCGAGGATTACACCGCAGTCATCGGCGGTTTGAGCTATAGGACCGAGCTTGTCGAGAGTCCAACTTAGAGCCATGGCGCCATATCGACTTACTCGTCCATAAGTGGGGCGGAGACCTGCAACGCCACAATTGTTAGCAGGGCTGAGTATGCTACCCCAAGTCTCGGAACCGATTGCAAAAGGGACGAGGCCAGCTGCAACGGCTGCGCCTGAGCCGCTTGATGAGCCACCAGTCCATGTATCTAGGTCCCAAGGGTTCCTAGGCGGCCCAGTTAGTGAGGCATCGGGTTGCCTATAGCCCATGCCACCAGCGAATTCGATCATGCTCAGTTTCGCACATAGAATAGCACCTGCATCATCTAGGTTCTTTACTACCGTGGCGTTATAAGGGATGATCCGGTTACGGAACGGTTCAGCGCCCCAAGTTGTAGGGATATCTTTGGTTGCGAGGAGGTCCTTAGCACCCCAAGGAATGCCATGTAGTGGTCCCCTGTATTTACCAGACGCGATCTCATTTTCGGCTCTTCTCGCCTGTTTTAAAGCCAGCTTTCGGGTGACGGTGACGACACTATTGTATCGAGGACCAAGCATCTCAAGACGATGGAGGAATGTCTCGGCGAGTTCAACGGGAGATACCTCACCGTCTCTGATCCATTTAGAGAGAACCGCGATAGGGGTGAAGATGATATCTGCCACCTACTCATCCCCCTTGTGTGGTTTGAAGAATGGATAGGGTTCATCGCTTATCTCTAATTTACTTGCTCTTAACGCGGTAGCTCCCTCG
>CAZIAF010000174.1:0-4688 GCA_964537625.1 uncultured Candidatus Bathyarchaeia archaeon | reverse complement strand
GGAAGTTGGGGTAGTATCCGAGCGCTGACACTTCGATGTCGTGTTCTTTGAGGTCGCATTTCACTTCCTTGATACGTCGGTTGGTTATCTTATCCGCGTTGAGACTTGAGTCGGGCCAAGCTGATAATTCTAATGAGCGGAAGCCTACTTTGTGGGCGAATTCAACGGTTTTTTCATCGTAGCTCGTGTAAAAACCTAGCTTCATATTAATTCATTTTATAGTAACTATTATTTAGATTGTTCCACTTCGTGCACGCAATGGCATTTTTATTAATAAGGAACGGAAAAGATTATGTGTGAATTACTTCAGTACGTCTGTTATCAGTCTCTTTTCTCAATTTATCATATTATTCGGATTGATTGTCAGTTATTTTTTTCTGAAAAAAAAGAGGATTGCTTATCATAGTTACTTACTATTTTCGTTATTTGTAGTTCATATAATTACTGTTTTATATTTCATGATTCCTTCTACTTATAATATAATTTCTACTTCTTCATTAACTAACATAGGATATATGACTATTATTCATGCTGTTCTTGGCACAATTATATTCGCGTTATCCATCTATATTTTTTGGATATGGCGATTTAAAACACCTAATTTAAAATGCTTTAAAAATAAAAGACTCATGCTGATTGTTATGACTTTATGGGTGCTTGAAACAATTTTAGGCGTTCTTGAGTATTACCTATTGTATCAACTTTAATTATTTCACTATTTACATGTGTCCATTAGCCTTGGATACTTAGGTTAAAATAGGTGGGAAGGTTCGGAGGAGATTGATGTGCTTTGAAAGGTAGTAGATTTGCGCATGTTCTGTTAGTAACTATGCTTATTTTACCATCAGTCGCAGTTTTCGCCGATGTACCAAGTATAAACAGCATCACCCGTCGCACCGAAAACGGTAAGACGATAATTGACGTCAAGGTGACTCACTCTAATCCAAGTTCATCGCATTTTATTTCTCAAATAAACATCGACTTGGATGGAGTATCCAAGATTTTTACCGATCTCCCAAAAGCCACCACTTCTGAGACTACCTTTTCATTGGATCTAGGGACTGTGAATCCTAAAACCATTAAGGCTCAAGCTGTTTGTAACCTTCACGGACCAAGTTCATTTTTCGTTGAGGGTGCTTCAACCGGGGGATCGGGGGGCGGGGGAATCCCATCTCATCCAATCGAGAGTACATTTATTGGGATACTACTCGCACTCACAATTTTATTAATGCTTAAACGTGCATGATAAAGAGAGATAATGCAACTCATTGTTTTAGTAGATTAAAGTCTCTAATTTCTGGTTATTAGTACACGAGGCACGCGCGAAATACGCACATGGGCGTATGAATATTTATTTTTTAAAGATTGTTGTTCAGTCCATCTTTTATAGTTCAATAAATATATCTTTTTTGGGAAATGTTATGGATGTTCCTTTTCAGCTACTTTTTTTCAGTGTTCCTTCTCTGATTTATTTTATCTTTCAAACTAGACGTGGAGAGGATCGGAGGAGTGTGATGAAGAACCTTGGCTTGAAGGGGTGCAATGGCTCATTCTATATAGGAGGCATAGGGATCGCCGTCGTCATAGGTGGGCTTAGTTGGCTGGCTCTACGCATTGTTCCTTCAGGAGTTCTTGAGAGTCCCATGGTGAGTGTTTCAGCGTATGCAGGTTGGTCGCTGAGTCTATACTCTTTCATCTTTGCGTTGCTGCGGGAGGCGTTTTATGTAGCTCTTGGTGAGGAAGTTTTCTTTCGTGGCATGCTGGGGGGGTGGCTGGTGAGGCGTTTTGGATTAATTAAGGGGAATACGATTCAAGCTTTTGTATTCCTGCTTCCCCATTTACTGTTATTGCTTGTAAGTTTGAGTTTCTGGGGAATTATTGTTGTTCAGTTTCTGGCTGGTTGGGCTATAGGTTGGCTGCGTTCAAAGTCTGGCAGCATTTTACCTGGTTGGTTAGGACATAGCCTAATGAACGCTTTAGGAGCATTGTCAACAATGAGATGAATGCGCGTTAAACCAAGTTTAATCCCAAAGTTGGATCTATACCCGAAGTACGCTTAACAAGTCGAAATGACGTGAAAAAAGCTCTTGTGAGCATATTCTGAATTTATAATATATATTTATACTCGCTAATGTTTATCTTCTAAGATTATTATGAATTAATTGCTAAAGGAAATCCATACTCCCTTAGCTCCTCTAGTTGGGGGCCGAAAGGCCCCTAAACCTTACTTCTCAAGCATCTACATGCGCACACGCATCAAGTTCATACATGCGTTTCATTACTCAGGTTTTGCATAAGTCTTAGGCTCGTCGTCAACCGCCGACTCATACTCCTTTGTAAGAGCATTATGCTGTTTGACGGTCTCAGCTAACTTGGCGTCAATCTCTTTTATCAACGTCTTATCCTTGGTTTTCGATTTTTGTATCTTCAGATCCTTCCTCTGTTTCTGAATCTCAACGATCTTCTTCATAACCTCGGTCTTAGTGGCCATTTCCTCACCCTCTAACAATCTGCACTTTGAAAAGGGATAAAAGTTGCTAAAAAGTTAGTTGAGGAAATATTCTGAAAAATACGCTTGTTATATTTAGTGCATTTCTTAAAAATTTAAATAAGAATTTAATCTGATTCTTATTGGGTTCGCTGAGTGTTTCCTTCGGCGAAACTAAAGTTAACCCAGCTCCACGAGGAGCCTATATGATAGAAGGGAGGTATGAACAGATGAAATGGAGATATGCTGTAACTTATGGGAAGATGAAGCCGGGAGTCACTTCGGAGCAGTTAAAGACTGAGATGTCGAAGTACAAAGCCGATGTTGAGAAGACGGGGTTGAAGATTGTGTTGTGGGGGCACCCATTCGGGGTCTCTGAAGACATGATTGTGGTGATGGATGTCGGAGGAAATATGGATAATTACCTCAAGGCAATGACTCTTCATCCGCCGTACGCAGATTCGAGAACAGATTTCGTTTTAGAACCATAAAAAGGAAAAATTCCATTCTCCCTTTTTTTTGAATAATTCTCTTTTAAGGATTAACTCATTGGGAACTCGACAACCTTATTCAGTCAAGTTCACATTAGGAAATGGCTATCTTTCTGTCTCATCCGCGTAATCGTGCCGCGGATGTAGGCGATCTGCCCCTCGTGGTGGATAAGCTCAGAGATCTGTCTCATCAATCTGTCATAGCGCTTCACCGGTCCACTTGGAGACTGGACCTCACCTAGTAAATCAGCTGCGCTGAGCTTGCCGAGACCCTCGAGTACTGTATTTCTCCCCTGTGCCAGGTCGGCCATCAGGTTCGTGAAGGTGATAGATTTGCTGCCAACGTAATCATCAGGCCACCCTACCGGTTTGTAGTTGTTGTCGCCTTTGATTGTTCTCTGGACTCCGACGTTCCACTGTTGGGAGAGGTGTGTTAGTATCCACCTGATGTTGTTCGCTTCCTCGACTGGTTTCCAGTCGATCTCTGACTCTTTGAGATCCTTCATCGTGTTGTCGAACCTTCCGAAGGCGAGGCTAATGAATGCTTTAAGCGACTCAGTCTTCTCGGACAATCAGATCACTTCTATGGTATCGATGATGCACGCCGATTATTACGGTTTTCGAAGCCATATGATAAAGTCTTTGAAAGGTGTACTGCGATATTGGTTATTTTAAAGCTGATATAAACGCCTTGAAGAGTTCACTGTGCGCACTATCAATCATCCTTTCAGGATGCCACTGAACCCCAACCATAAACCTCCCATTTCCTTCGACAGCCTCAATAGTGCCATCATCAGCCCAGGCAATTGAGGTTAATCCGAGACCAAGCGACTTAACACCCTGATGGTGAAAACTATTTACACCAACCTTCTCTGCTCCATATATTTTACTTAAAATTGATCCCTTGGTAAACCTTACTGTATGAGAAGCATAGCTCAACGGTGCCTGTTGATCGTGCTTAAGTGAACCTTTTACCTGAGTGTTAATGTCCTGCCAAAGACTTCCCCCAGCGGCAACATTCAACACTTGGCATCCTCGACAAATAGCGAGTACCGGTTTTTTTTCTCTGATTATGCTGCATGCAAGCTTCATCTCATATGCGTCACGGATAGGATCAATTGTTCCCAGCTGTGGAATCGGAAGCTCTCCATAGATATTAGGGTCAACATCTGCGCCTCCAGATAAAATTACCCCGTCAACCAGTGAAATGTATTTCTCAATCTCAGCGTTGATCATTGGAGGAAAGAGAATAGGGATTCCGTCTCCTTTCTCAATGGCATTAGCATAAGCTTCGGGAAGTGTATAATTCTGTTCTCTTGGATTGTAAGAACTTGTAACTCCAATAATGGGTTTCATCCATTCAACCGCATAGATGGCTGTATAAATAGTTTATATACGGTTAATTCATAGCTGTTTTATTCGTCAATTGTATCAAAAGAGTAATATGTGGGTTATTTCTGCTAATTACAACAAGTATTCTTAAGATTATCCACGAGCGTAGATAAAATTGAAGGCGCATTTTTTAATCCTAACACATTATATTAGGTTTTAATACAGAGGTTCAGGGTCTGACTAAAGTAAAATTCGACGGATACATATCCTATTTTCTGTCGTTTATAACTATAATAGCGGTTCTTCAGGTTCTAGATTTCCTTAAGCCTAACTATCTTATTCAGAGGAACCGATTCTGGGAGGAAACCTCGTTCAAT
>CAZIAF010000173.1:0-4721 GCA_964537625.1 uncultured Candidatus Bathyarchaeia archaeon | reverse complement strand
GTAAGAAGCAAACTGTCTCTGAGGTATTCAGTTCACTCGATGCAATAGCCAACGAATCTGGGCAGGGGAGCGCAACCAGAAAAGTTGACCGGTTAGTAAAGCTGATGGTGAACGCCTCCCCGCTTGCGGCTCGATATCTCGCTCGTACCGTGGTTGGGGCACTCCGCCTCGGAATCGGAGACATGACTATCATCGATGCTTTAGCGGTCGCGAGGACAGGGTCGAAGGATGCTCGTTGGGCTCTGGAGAGGGCGTATTATCTTAGCAGCGACTTGGGAGATGTTGCCGAAACATTCACTGGAAAGGGAATACTGGCAATCGAGAACTTCGAGATTACTGTCGGGAAGCCGATCATGGCAATGGCCGCGCAGCGCCTAAGTACTCCGGAGGAGATTGTTGAGAAGCTGGGGAGGCTTTCTGCGGAATACAAGCTCGACGGGGAGCGACTTCAGATTCATAAAGATAACAATGATATCCAGATATTCAGTCGCCGCCTCGAGAACATCACAAAAATGTACCCAGATGCTGTTAAGACGGCTTTGCATCAGATTAGAGCGAAGAGTGCTATAGTCGAAGGTGAGGTTGTTGCTATTGACTCGGATACTGGGGAAATGCGTCCTTTCCAGACTTTGATGCAGAGGCGCCGAAAACATGGTATACAGGAGACGATGGATAAGGTGCCAATCGCCATTTTCCTGTTTGATTGCCTCTATGTCGATGGTATGGACTTCACGCTTGAGCCGTATCCCATCAGGAAATCTAAACTCCAAGAAATCATAGTGGAATCCCCGAGATTCCATAGGGTTACCTCTCTGGAAACCGAAGATCCGAGAGAGCTGGAAAGGTTCTTTGAGCAGGCGATAGCTGATGGCACCGAGGGACTAGTCTGCAAGAGTCTCGCTAATGAGTCGGTATATCGAGCAGGAGCTCGAAGCTGGCTTTGGGTCAAGCTTAAGAGAAGCTACCAGAGTAAAATGTCAGACCCGGTTGACCTCGTGGTAGTAGGCGCATTTCATGGTATGGGAAGGAGGGCTGGCAGCTACGGCGCTCTCCTCGGAGCTGCTTACGATCACGACGCCGACATGTACCGAACCGTCTGTAAGGTTGGTTCAGGTTTCACAGACGAGGTTCTTGCAACCCTTCCGAAGGATCTTTTCCCATTCAAACTCGAGGGGAAACATCCCCTCGTCGACAGTTTCCTCAAAGCAGACGTTTGGTTCGTCCCTGAGCGGGTGATGGAAGTCCTAGGAGACGAGTTGACGTTAAGTCCTATCCATACTGCAGGGGCTGGGGTGATCCGATACGGTGCAGGTCTCGCAGTCCGGTTCCCTAGGTTCCAGAGGTGGCGTAGTGACAAAACTGCTGAAGAAGCGACAACAGTGCCCGAGCTCATCGACATGTACAAGTCACAGCTCAAGACAATAGAGAAAGATGAGGTTTAGGCATGTATAGGAAGCATCTCTTTCTGCAAGACGAGGCAGAATAAAATACTTTAACTCCAGTTTGATTAATACGCTGATATCATCCAGCTATTCTTCTAGTTGTCTGAATGTTCCGTATATCTCATCTATCTCCATTCTAATCTGCTCGGTTATCTGCTCACCTTCGATGTAAAGCCCTGATCCTGCTTTGAGAGAACCAATCAGGGAACAGGGGATGCCCTTAATCTCACATGTTCTTTGTATTTGTTCTGCAGAACTAGCGTCCACTATAGCTATTAATGTACCATATGTTGGTGCACGGAGAAGATCCTGTTTAAGTTTCTTTGCGTCCTTGGCGTAAACAACATTCTTTAAATTGAATTCAAGCCTTAACCCTTGGCTTTTTAAGATCTCAATCAGGGCACCTTTGACTCCACCTTCCGAAACGTCGTGGAGAAGCTTCACGCCATCAAACTGATGCAGATCAATGATGATTGGTAGAGCTGTGAAATTCCTCCAATGCTCGTTAGAGGAGCCATGGCTGAGTTCTGTAAGCCAGACCGCTTCGCCTCCAACCTCCCCAATTAGGAAAACCAAGTCGCCTTCGACGACCTTCTCCGTTTTCTTTATCTGTTCTCCTAAGCATGTTGTTGAGACGAAAGGAATCTCTAAGCCGAGGTAGGTGGCTGTTTGTCCCGCTACAATTTTGACTTTGAATTTCTTCGCCTCATCTCCGAGGTTCTTGGAAATGATCTTGAGATCTTCTTCTTTTGTATTAAGGGGAAGGTAGATCCCAGTGATCATGTATGTGGGGACGCCAAAGCGACAAGCCACGTTGCATGCGGCATAGTGAAAGGCGAAAAAGCCGAGCGCATCTAGGGGTACACCTATGCTAGGGCTGTGTGCAACAACGGTTCTCTGCGTTAATTTGATTGTTGCACCATCGAGTTCAAGTTCTTTATCCATGGGAATGAAGGGTAGGACGCTTCTTTCAAAGATCTCCGCCGTGACTTTTCCTAGTCCCAACCTGTCTACCATTCTCATCCGATCTATGGTTCAAGGTCAGCCTTTTAATCTCTAGCCTGTTGTTAATTGCCGTTCACGACGCATAACTGCAATGAGAGGGGTTATCGACTGGTCCGAGAGAAAGATTTTTGGAACCGTAGAAGATCAAGTAAGGCAACGTAAAGCCACTTCCATTTTAACTACTCTGGTTATCCGCTCTCTCAGTAGAGTATTCACCTCGGTAATGCAATCTAGATGTTTTTACCTACATTTTCTAACGAAGAAAACCCAGAAAAAGCCACTCTAAAGGTTCAGGCTTAAATATTGTAGACCTTTATCTGAGAAGGTGAAGGAAATGGTGGATCTCCTCTCAACCGATGTTATTTTAGGATCTATAGTAGTCGCAGTCGCAGCGATCGCGATAATTATGTTTGTCCGGGCTAGCGGAGGTAAGAAAAAAGAGGAACCACTCAAGGAAGAGGTAAAGACGGAGGATCCTCTTCGGGTCGAACTTCAAGTAGTCGAGAAACGCGTCAAAGTTCCACCTATTGAGAAGAAAATTGCGTCTAATGATGTCGAACGGGCGAAAAGCCAGATAAGAACTCTCACCCTCAAGCAGGAGATCAACAGCATGGTTCTACGACGTCTCTTTGAGGCAGAGGACGAAGGAGAGGTGAGTAGGGAGGAACGTGGACGTCTCGGTAAACCGTATGAGGATGAGATGAAACAGATCGCTGAGGACTTGAAGCGGAGCGAGATGCTCGTTAGTCTCGCAGAGTTGGAGTCGATCCGTGAGGAGATAGTTCAGAAGTTCGAGGAGAGTCTCAGCCAAACTCAGATCCGGATTGATACAATCCTGAAGGAGCTGAAGATAGAACAAGTTCAGAAACCTGCTGAGGAGGAGAAGCCAAAACTCCCTGTGAACGTGAAGAAGCGTCGTTTGGCGACTAGGACGAAGACCACTGAGGAGAGTGACGAAGAGGAGGAGCCAGTTGACATTGAGACCAGCGAGAAACGACCTCCTCGTGGAGACGTAGAAAGCCGTCTTGAGCAGCTGAAGAAAGAGGTCATGAAGGAGCTCGATGAGCTAGATAAGCTCGAATTAGAGGCATAGGCATGAGTGTAAGCGCGTCAGCTAAGAAACGGGCTGCCATGAGGGCTGTGAAGCACATTGAGAATGGCATGGTCCTCGGGTTGGGTAGCGGTTCAACCGTCTCCTTTGCAATCAAGTTCATCGGGGACCTCATCGCAACCAACGAACTTTATGACATCTACGGAGTTCCCACGAGCATCCAGACTACATTCGAGGCCATTAAAGCGAAGATACCATTGACGAGTCTCGATGAACATCCTCAACTCGATCTCGGAATAGATGGAGCTGATCAGATGGATCCTAAACTCAACGCCATCAAAGGCGGGGGGGGAGCTTTATTGAGAGAAAAGGTCGTTGCAGCCGCATGCAAAGAGTATATTCTAATCGCAGACGAGTCAAAACTAACTGATGTCCTAGGACACAATAAGGTCGTACCTATAGAGATCCATCCATTCGCCGTAACACCCGCCCTTAAAACGGTGGAGAAGCTAGGAGCAAAGGTGAGCCTCCGCCTTAGCTCAGGAAAACTTGGGCCACTGGTAACAGACAATGGTAATTACATCATAGACGCCGATTTTGGTCCAATACAGGATCCATGGTGGCTTAACAGGGAACTCCACGCCATCCCCGGGATAATTGAGACAGGGATGTTCCTCGGCTTCGCCCACATCGCTTACCTTGGAGTGAGGGGATCCGTGAAGAGACTCAAACCACAAGCTGACGCCGAACTTAAAAAGACTCGCTGAACAAAGCAACCATTTTAACTTAGATTTATGAGCGCGCGCATGCTTGGTTCAAAATTAACTCTAGTTCTTACACCTTCATAGTAGTTACCTTGAAGTATCATTCTTCAGAGAACTCAGAGTACTGTTGCGGAGACTCTCCCCTTAAACCGATGACACGTGGATAGTGAACCTCCTCTGAAGCCCCCTCCCCAACGTACTCCACCTCGAACTGCCACTCATCCCCATAGTCGAACAAGTAGAGGAACCTCTGCTTCGGCTCCAAATTCAGCGACTCTATGCGCATCTCTGTTGCCGGAAGCCTAGGCTCAGGATAATTACCACGAATCTTAGCCATCATGGTCCTCATCCTCTCCTCTACAGCCGTCTGCGGAGCAGCGTCGGGGTGATAATACTCGTAGCTGGAGAGATCCCAAGCCTTCCCGCTCATGAAGTAGCTGTACAGGTGGTCACCGTCGA
>CAZIAF010000172.1:0-4769 GCA_964537625.1 uncultured Candidatus Bathyarchaeia archaeon | reverse complement strand
TTCTCGACGACCTTCAAGCAATAATTCCTCATCTTGATCCACACAATGGGGTGATAAGTGTTATTCCTCCCCTCTTGAGACTAACATCCCTCGCGCGAGTATTTCCTAGTACACAGAGAAAAATGGAAGATATTATCATCCAAGCATAACCGTCGCGTGCGTCACGGGATTTCTCGTATGAAATAAAATAAAAGTCTCTGTGGCATCTTAGTGCAATACTAGTATGCACCCGACTATCGATGAGTCCCCCATTTTCCCCAACTAGTGATCTCTTCTAAGCTTTTCCTCTGCTTGTAAATTGGCACCTCATCAGGATTACCCAGTGGAGTTATTGCGACGACTCTCATCTCTTCGGGGATTCCCAGTAGAGCTTTGATCTCGGTGTCCCTCTGTAAGGATCCCATCCAGCATGTTCCGAGTCCTTCATTAGCGGCTGCGAGCATAATGTGCTCGAAGGCAATTCCAACGTCGTTTTGCCACCAGTTAGGTGAGACCGCTGTATTACCAAGCGCCACTATAATCACGGGGGCGTTGGCTGCCCAACTCTGGCTTCCCGCCAGCTTCTTCCTTATCTCAGCGTCTCGTACAACTATAAAATGGCAAGGTTGTCTATTTGCCGCGGAGGGAGCAATCCGCGCTGCTTCAAGCACCCTTAGAACCTGTTCATCAGATATGTTGGTACTCTTGTACTTTCTAATGCTTCTTCTCTTCTCGATAACCTCTCTGAATTCCATGCATACTCACCAGAAACTATTATCTTGTTAGAAAAAGTGCTATTTAAACATCGATGCCAAGGGCCCATTTTACGTGCACCAACTTTTTGTATCTTTTACGCGTGCCAGTGAAAATCCATGAGGTGCGTGCGCGAGCTATATTTTACAGGCTATGTATGTGGCTTCGTGTATGGCTTCGAGTATCCTTGATGGCTTCTTACTGTCACCGATGTTGAATATTTCTCCTGTTTTTTCTTTTAGCTCATTATATAATCTATCATTTGGGGCTGATCCAACAGCAATTACTATGGTGTCTCCTTTGATTTTTTGTCTTCTCCATTTATTATCGATGATTTCCACTCCATCTTTCTCGATCGACGTCACCATAGTGGATACGTAGGTTTTTACGCAGAGTTCGCTGAAGCGCTCCAGTATGAAGATCTTTGTGAAGGGCTCCATGTCTAGGCCCAGGTCTGGCAGCATCTCAACGATCTTAACGTTCTTACCCTTGGTAGCGAGGTATTCAGCGGTCTCGCAACCGACCATTCCGCCTCCAACGACGATGACCTCTCTTTTGGTTTCTGCGCCTCTCAGTGCATCCCAGGAGTAGATGACGTTTGATCCGCCTAATCCGGGCATTTTTGGTGTGATGGGCTCTGCTCCTGTAGCATTTATGATTGTGTCGGCTCCTTTTCTTTGGACCAGCTCTTGAGTGGCTTCTGTGTTTAGGTGAACCGAGACGTTTGATTTGCCGATCTGAGTACGCAGGTAGTTTAGCAACCTTGTCATCTCCTCTTTGTGGGGTGGAATAGATGAGAGTTCAAGCTGCCCCCCGAGGCTCGGTCCGCGTTCATAGAGTTCAACTATGTGTCCCCTCCTTGATGCTGTAAGTGCGGCGATCATCCCAGCGATGCCTCCGCCGATGATGAGTATTCTCTTCGGATGATGTGTTGGTTCAATTTTGTAGTCATATTCGTTGCCGAGGTTTGGATTGACGGTGCATTTTATGTGGACGTTGTCTGAGGTCGCCATCTCGCATCGGTTGCAGTAGATGCAGGGTCTTATGTCGTCGAATTCGCCTCTCTGAGCCTTGTTAGGCAAGTCTGGGTCAGCTAGAAGGGCTCTACCCATGGCTACGAGGTCAGCTTTCCCATCTCTAATTATCTGATTGGCTAGGATAGGGTCGTTGATCCTCCCTACGCCTATGACGGGTATGCCGACGGCCTTCTTAATACCCTCTGCTAGGTGGATGTAAGCGGCGGGCGGCACAGCCATTGGGGGCATAGCTTTGTGGTAGCTTTCGACTATTCCCATAGTGACGTCGATGCAGTCGACTGAAGAGGCTGCAAGTCTCTTCGCGATGAATCGATTGTCCTCAAGTGTCAGCCCCCCTTCGACGAATTCATCTCCGCTTATCCTGACCATAAGGGGGTATTCATCTCCCACTAGGTTGCGAGTCTTCTCGATGATGTTGGCCATGAATGTCGTTCGTTTCTCTGGTGTGCCTCCATAGGCGTCGTTTCTTCTATTGACGTAGGGAGATAGGAATTGGGATAGTAAGTACCCGCTTGCAGCGTGGTATTCGACCGCGTCGAACCCGGCCATCTTCGCTCGTAGTGAAGCCTGAGCGAACTTGGTCTCTAGATCCTTGATCTCGTTGACGTTGAGTGCTCGCGCGGTCGTCTTGAATGGGGGGCAGTATGCATCAGAGGGTGCTACTGCTTGTTTCCCGGGGATGATTTCTTCGGAGGTGACCGCTCGTCCACCGTGGCTGAGTTGAATCGCGATCTTGCAGTCCTCTTTGTGAACCGCTTTAACGATCTCGTTCATACCTCTGATGTATTCATCGGAGTCGAGTCTGTGGCGGCCTATCTTCTTCTGTGTGGTGGTGTCGACTAGGACCCATGGAACAATTAGTAGTGAGGTGCCGCCTAATGCTCTAACTCTATAATGTTCGATATCGTAGTTGGTTACTTCGCCTGAGACATTGGCAAACCTGGTGCCAATCGGAGGAAAAACGATTCTGTTTTTGAGAATCATTTTTCCGATGGAGATGGGTTCGAAGAGTTCTTTCAGCGGGGGCATGATAATCTGAATTAGTTTCATCTATGCGATATATAGGCTAGTGGGCGTATGATGCGAAAATTATTGAAGAAAATGCGCACACAGCGATGTATCGACTCCTATTAATCCTCCTTCGGGTTGTTGGTTCAGAACGCGCTGTTGGTTGGCTCAGACAATTTGTAAAGATAAGGAACCGCCCCTGGAGGAAGCCGAATCCGGGCATCAGGTGGCCTGTCATTTTTGGAGAGAATCGAGAAAAACTATAAATTAAGAATTTAAATCATTATTAACATAGGTAGAAAGTATTATTATTGATTTCAATGTTAAAATCTAAGTAAAAATGTCTGGGGATCTGCAATGATATTAAATAAAAAAGACATTCTCATTATTACTTTAATAACAATACTATATTTCTCAGCAGCATCATGGAATTTAGGGTTAACAAAAACTCCTACCAGTTATTGGAGTACTAATGGAAAAGAGGAGGTTTCCATTATCTTTGACTCAAATGAAAATGTCGGTAAGATTTATTTCCTAATAAGTAGTGATCATAAAATAAAGTCAGATATATCAATCAATAGTACTGGTAATTTTCTAAAACAAACATCTCTTGATATGGAAGATTATTATAAATGGTTCCAAGTAGAACTAAATAAAAAAACTAATGTGATTAAAATCAATATATTAAGCGGATATGGAGACATATACGAGGTAGTGGTTGTTGATGATTCTAATAAAATTATAAAGATAAAAGATATAATTGTAACTAATGGCGATAGAACAAATATTGAGAATCTTAAAGATGAACAACAGTATTTCGAGAACCCGCCAACATTCAAATCTGAGACATTTTTTGATGAGATATACTTTGTAAAGACAGCTCAGGAATACCTTCATCTAAAAGAACCGACTGAATGGACTCACCCACCATTAGGAAAACTAATTATTGCGCTTGGCATCTGGATCTTTTCATTCAACCCGTTTGGTTGGAGAATTTTAGGGGTAGTTTTTTCTACGCTTATGATACCCGTACTGTATTACCTAGGGTTAATAATTTTTAAAAATAGACTAGCTGCGTTTCTATCCGCCATCCTTCTGTTCTCTGATTTTATGCATTTTACAATGGGAAGAATCGCCACTATAGATACGTATTTAGTTTTTTTTAATTTATTATCTATAATTTTTTTTTATATGAATTTTAGCCAGAAATCACCTAAATCTGATTTTAATTATAAGTATATTTTTTTTGGTGTACTATTTTTTTATCTCGCTTTTTCAGTTAAATGGACTGCAATATTTAATTTAATTGCTCAAATCATTTTAATGGTACTCATTGATTCAGAGGTATCAATAAATTATTTTAGAGATATTTTACCTAAAGTTATCTGCTCTCTTAAAAATATTTCAAAAGTTATTCTTATTATTTTTCTAGAAAGTGTCTTTTATTTATCCTCATTTATTCCTTATATGTTAATTGGGCATGATTTGAAAGATGTTTTTCTAACTAATTGGAGCATGTTTAGTTATCACGTGGGATTGAGTGCGACTCATCCCTACTCTTCACCCTGGTATAGTTGGCCTTTAATGTTAAAACCAGTCTGGCTTTATTTCAGAGAGTTACCTGGGGGTATGGTCTCGACGATTTCTGCTATGGGTAACCCTCTTATTTGGTGGATAGGTTTGCCGCTGATCTTGGCGGCTATATGGAGAGGATTAAGGAAAGGTGAAAAACCCTTTTTATTCATAGGAATTTTATATGTTTTTCAGTTGATACCTTTTGCATTAATCTCAAGACCACTGTTTTTGTATCATTATTACATCAATGTGCCAATAATGATTCTCGGAATTGCTGGGTTTTTGAGTGAATCTTGGCTGAATATGAAGAATAGGAAATTAATTATTTTATATCTTATCTCCACTATTATTGTATTTTATCTTTTTTACCCTTTAATATCAGGTTCTTCTATTTCGATAGAGTATGAGAGAATTCTG
>CAZIAF010000171.1:0-4775 GCA_964537625.1 uncultured Candidatus Bathyarchaeia archaeon | reverse complement strand
CTGGCGTTTCCTGGACTTCAGGGCGCCTCATACAAGAGCCATTTTCACCATACAGAACAGGCTTCTCGCCTCATTCCGCAGTTGGTTGACCAATAACGACTACATTGAGATACAGCCCCCCTGTATTATTGCCTCTGCCTCTGAGGGTGGATCCGATCTCTTTGGGTTACCCTATTTTGAGAAGAAGGCTTTCCTTGCCCAAAGTCCCCAGTTATACAAACAGATGTGTGCCATCAGTTTCGAGAAGGTCTTCACAGTCACACCGATCTGGAGAGCCGAGAAGTTCAATACACCTACGCATCTCAACGAGGTCCGACAGATGGACATTGAACAGGCTTTCGCTGATGATGAAACCGTGATGAAGGTGCTAGAAAGGATATTCGTTCACATGCTTAGTGATGTGAAAGAGCACTGCGCCGAGGAGTTGTCGATCCTGAAGAGGGAGCTAGTTATCCCTAAGCTGCCGTTCAAACGCGTAACATATACTGAGGCAGTGGAGATGCTTCACAAAGCTGGGGAGCAGATCAATTGGGGCGACGATTTCACCAAGCCACAAGAAAAGAAGATGATGGAACTTGTTGATGAGCAGGTCTTCTTTTTAAAGGATTGGCCCTCTGCACAGAAGGCGTTCTATTCGATGCCGTTCGATGATAATCCGGAGGTCGTCCATGCTTTCGACTGCATCTACGGTGGCATCGAGATCAGCAGCGGCACTCAACGAATCCATATACCAGAGCTCCTACGGGAGAGGATACGCGGTAAAGGACTTAACCCTGAGAACTTCGAAAGCTACACGGAAGCATTCGCCTACGGCGCGCCGCCTCATGCTGGCTGGAGCATCGGATTAGAACGCCTTACAATGACCGTAACCGGGATGACCAATATAAGGGAGTGTTGCATGTTCCCAAGGGACCGGGAGAGACTGATTCCATGAGCAGACAGAACCAGTTCGAGTACAAGATGTGCATAATCATCCGCACGGACCTTAAGATGAGCACAGGCAAAATGATTGCTCAAGCCTGCCACGCAGCCGTCGACGCATCGGAGTTAGCGAAGCAGCAAAATCATTCTGGCTGGCGGAAATGGCGAGACGAGGGAGCAAAGAAGGTTGCCCTGCAGGTCGATAGCCAAGAGGAGCTTGAGGAACTCGCTGATAAGTCAGACAAACTTGACATTGTTTATACCGTCATCCATGATCGAGGACTCACCGAAATCCCGGCAGGGAGCATCACAGCCCTGGGTCTAGGTCCTGAGAGAAACGATAAACTAGATAAAGTAACAGGCAACCTTCCGCTAATGAAATAGACGCGCATCATGTCCTCTGCTTTTTTTATGACAAAAATAATCCCACGAGTTTAATTGTAATCCATTAATGAATTTAAAATTATTAGAATTTTTATCCGATTTACGGCCCTTGGAAACCGCAGGCGGGGCATCTATAAGTGCGACCAAAGAGTCTGCATTTTTCGCACCGCCAGATTGTGACAGCGCCACAGTTCGGGCAGCTCATCTTAACAGCTTTCTCTCCCGGGGCGACCTTCCTGCCGCAGGAAATGCATATAGACATATGATCAGCCCAGATACAAGCTTGGCTATGTATTTAAACATTAAGAAGTCAATTTATCCAACTCAGGGCGACCCTTCCAAGAGTCTTCAGGATTAGCCCCGTAAGCTTTGGATCCAATAAGACGCGTTTGAGGAAGCCTTCCTGGAGATCTATGTCACCCTCCTCAATATATTTGGCTACAACTTCGTCAATATTCTCTGCCCTATACGCTGAGAAGATCCTATTGAACCCATTATCTGTTATATGCTCAAACAGCTTCCTAGCACGACGCATTGTTCTGAATTGACTGCCATATTTACTGCGGCATGTCCTGTCGTATTTAAGGAGGAATTTTGATGAAGTATCGCCTGACTTCAGAGCTGATGAAGCTATCATACCTGCTTCTCTAGCACAGAGACCTCCTAGGACGACGCCTCCTCCAGTTGTTGGTTTGGCATGCCCAGCTGCGTCCCCTACAAGCATTAACCCGTTGAACGCCGTTTGCTTTAGCGGACCGTCTACGAGCACTAATCCTCCTCGAGGAAGAGTAAACTCGTAAATGCCGAACCTTCTCTTTATGAAGGATCTTAGAGACTTAACAGCATCGCCACTGTTACAGGCCAAACCCACTCTGACCATGTCTTCGCTGATGGGGATTACCCATGCAAAGAACCCCGGTGCGATTCTGGAGTCGAACCACACTTCAACCAGATCTGGTTCAACCTCGCTATGGACTTCGGTGTTAACTCCTATCAGTGGAGCTCTCTCGCGTGTAGCTATTCGAGTGTCATGTAGAAGCCTTCTAGAAGCCCCCTCGGCATCAACAATCAGCTTCCCCTCGTCATCCCAGCCTCTGCCACTAATCCCTGAAGCGAAACCATTTGTGAAGTTGATCTTCTTCACACTCTTACTAGAAAGGATTTCAACGCCTTCCCCAATCGCCTTTTCAGCAAATATCTCATCAAGGACAGCTCTATCAACAGCATAAGCTCTTGGTCTCTTGTCACGGATCTCAATCATACTACCATCCGGGGCGTACAATCTCCCCCCAGAGATCCGGTTCTGGATGAATCTGTCCGAGGGTTCGACACCGAGTTTATCTAACCCATCAATGCTAATTATACCCGCACAGTGGCTTGGTTTACCTACTTGGTCATGTTCTTCATATGCCTTAACGATGAAGCCATTCGAGGCCAATAGTGTTGATGTGATAAGGCCTGCGGGCCCCGCGCCTATCACTAAAGCGTCGGCACCCAAGCCGGTCACATTTTAAAAGGGTGTTTAGCTACGCTTAACAATTTCCTGGAACTCGACTTCCTCGAGATCCGGGAAGTACTTGAGGACGTCCATCGCTACTCCCCTCTTAGCGATCTGGATGTTTTCGCCAAAGAAGACCTCGTCAGGGATGGTAATGGTCACCTTCTTCTTAGCATTCTTTTGACCGAACTTGTCTGCGTCGACGCCTACGAAACGGCGGCTGATTAGAGCCTTAACCTTCGCTTTCTCATCCTCTATGATCTCGTTGACTTTAACGTCATAAACTATCTTTCTACCAGCGAGCGGATGGTTATAGTCAACTTGGACCCTACCGGCGCCTATGCTACGAACCACAGCTTGGCGACCCTCTATCTCCAACTCCGCGCCAATAATCGGGTTAACTCCTTTGCTTCTGAGAATTCTGTAGGGGATCAATTGGACGTTGGAAGCATCGCGCTCCCCGAAGGCTTCAGCAGCTGGGATCTCGATGGCGATTTGCTCATTAGGTTTGATGCCATGGAGCTTTGCATCAAGACCTCTGAGGACCCAACCTTCGCCGACAACTACAAGGCGTGGCCCGTATGTGCGGCCTTCGCTGTTAATCCCTTTTTCCTTAGCCACGTCTTCACTTGTTGTATCGAAGACCTCACCAGTCTCAACAGCTCTACCCGTCATCTCCATGAGTATAAAGTCACCCTTGTTAACAACACCCTCGATCCTGGGCTCCTTAACTGGGGTTTCCTCCTTTACCTCGACTGGAACCGTGGCGGGTGTTTCCTCGGCCTTCACCTCGGCTGCTGGTGTCTCAACCTTCGGCTCCTCGACTGCGACCGTGGCGGGTGCTTCCTCAACCTTCACCTCGACCACTGGTATCTCAATCTTCGGCTCCTCGATTTGCTTCTCCTCTGGATTCTCGATGGGCTTATTTTCTTCGCTCATATCTAAACACTCTGAGAGTCATTGCCCCCAGTTCCCGGGGGATTCACGCATGGAGATGCGGAGCCCGGTTTAAAGCCTTTCTGTAAAACCAGACGACTACGTTTATGCAAAGGATATATACATCATTAGGCATCGCTCCAACCCCTTCTATATATGTCATTTTAGTAAATATTTCACTTGGAAGGGTAAACCTGGAAAAAAGTTCTGTAAAAGTATAGATCTTTAAACTATAATGTGTAAATGAAGCTAACCTAGCTGCGCGCGTATTTAGGAATCTAAAGATATATTGGATAATCATATCCATACACATGTGACACAGATGTCCCCCAGTCCCCCTGATTGTCCCCCAATACTTTCATGGGATTCGGCTTCGACTGTCACCCCTCAGAGTTCAATGGGATGGGTGGCTTGCGTCCCCCAGTGTCCCCCATGGTGGCCGCTATGGTAGCTGCTTCTATGGGTTTTGGTTTCGGCGTTGGCGGGTGCAAGAATAATCTATTTGTCCCCATTGGTGGGGGACTGACTAAATAGGGTACCCTAAGATACTTTGGCCGGGAGTAAGGGGAACTGTCCCCCATAGTCCCCCAATGATGTCGGATTTATAGACTGTGAGTGACGTCATTCCCTCTGAATTTCACAATATTTCCCCCCGCCTCACATCGCTGGTGTATTTTTTTGGTCACTAATAGTAGTCATATGCACACACTTCTTCTTATGCAAGATCAAGGATCTGGGTGAGTCTATCAGTTTGTATTACATCTTCTTTTAGTTCCAATAAGCGAGCGCTTTAGACTGGACTTAAAGATGGTGGGCCCGAAGGGACTTGAACCCATGACCCCCCGGTTATGAGCCGGGTGCTCTAGCCAAACTGAGCTACGGGCCCACGCAACACACAAACCTATCAAAGAATATAAAAACACTACCGCGTCTCCAGCTTGGAAAACAAATATAAAGACGCCGCGGTCTAACATCTGCACACGCTCCCGTGGTGTAGACCGGACAAGCATACTGGCCTTTCGAGTCAGGGATCCCG
>CAZIAF010000170.1:0-4833 GCA_964537625.1 uncultured Candidatus Bathyarchaeia archaeon | reverse complement strand
CGTGAACACGGTGGAGGCTGTCTTGGGAGAGAGGCCTAGGCTTTTTGGGAAGGCAGCTGGAACCGATGCCTCTTGGCTTGTTCGCGATGCAAAGATCCCGACGGTCCTATTTGGTCCGGGTGATCCTCGGTTATCTCATTCGCCTGATGAGAATGTTGAGTTGTGTAAGGTTATCGATGCTGCGAAGGTCTTCGCTGTCCTGGCAGCGGAGGTTTTAGGCGTCAAGTAAATCCTTGTTGCATGTGTTTTGTATGCTATCGGGGTCCGAGAAGTTTGGATAGTAATCGTCTGTAGCTGGATTTTGTGTCGAGGACTTCGAGTTCTTTGATTTTGACGTCGCAGCCTGTTCTAGGGGTGGTTACGTCGAGTCTAGCCATTGATATCTCGGGGAAGGCTTCTAGGGGTTTACAGTAGAGACAAGTGGTGAGTTCGCAGCTGAGTTTGTTTACTTTATGGTGTCTCATGGCTTCTCCGGCGGTGTTAAAGCTGAACCATCCGCCATCTATTTTCATCTGGTTTACGCCTTTTTTATCTGTTGTCTTCGGGGTTATGTGGATACAATCGCCGAGGTGAAGTGTCGCTGTCTGAGTGGGATTATCGACGTCCAGCCAGAACATACTGTGTGCATTGGGGAAGCGGTTAAAAAATGTTCGTGAGGTTAAGTTTGGCTTTGATTGAGTTTTCTCGAATTTACTTAACATGTTGTTATAAATTTGAGCGCGTTGAATAGCATTGAATTACATTTTACAGTGATTGTGGATCTGTTTGGGGGAAGAAAATTTCCGATAATCAGCAAGCATATCCCTCTATGGGCTGAATAAAGTCTTATTCAATATGTGTATTTACTTCGTTCGAAGGGGATGGCTGTTTTAGACGCTCAACAAGCTCAGCAGGTAACTAAACGAGTTGAGGACTGGAAGCTTAGGCTTATAGATTTGACGAGAAGGAATAGAGCCATCTACTTTCAGCCAACTAAAACTTCGACAATCGTTCTGCTTAATCCGGTGATGGAGAATATTTTCAGTAGGCTTGTGGTCAGAAATAGAGTCTGTGTGATCTGGCAGCCGCCTCAGTCCCCGTTGGGAGAGTCACTCGATAAACTGAAGCCTCAGAAGAGTACAGACCTCGTACCTGGGTGGTCGGACCCACTACAACTTGAGAGGATTCTGAGGAATCTTACTCGAAGATCTGCTTCTGAGTACACTGAGCGAGGGGTTCGAGTACTTCATATTACTTTTGGGCAGTTGAAGTGGTTTGAGAAGGATTCAAAACAGGAGGTTTTATCCCCAATTCTGCTTACTCCCGTCGAGTTATCCCGAGAGTCAGCCAGAGGCCCTTACGGGATTAAGGTACCACCCGTTGAGTATGCGGTTATAGTTAATCCAGCCTTGAGGCTTAAACTCAAGAATGATTTCGGCGTTGAATTACCGCCATTCCTAGAGGATGAGGAGCAGACACCTACCGGTTACTTAGCTGCAGTAGAGAAAATAGTTGAGGCGTATGATTGGACCGTCGAACCGACAGTCTATTTGGGTCTATTCTCTTTCTCGAAACTTGCTATCTATCAGGACTTATGCGATAATCTCCCTCAATTAGTTAAGCATCCTGTACTTAGAGCCTTATCGGGGGTCTCGGTTGAGGGTCTCATTAAGAGTGATCTTCCAAAGATGGAGGACCTTGACTCCATCGTTGACCCAAAAGAGACTTTTCAGATACTGGACGCTGACAGCAGCCAGCAACTGTGCATTCAGTATGCTCTTCGAGGCCAATCCTTCGTGATGCAGGGGCCTCCAGGTACAGGGAAGAGCCAGACGATAGCTAACATTATTTCAGAGTATATAGCGGCGGGTAAGAGCGTTCTGTTTGTTAGTGAGAAGATGGCGGCTCTCGAGGTCGTCTATAATCGGCTAAAGGATAAGAACCTCGACGAGTACTGCCTGGAGCTGCACAGCTATAAAGCGAATAAGCGTGAGGTCATCAATGAGCTTAGCAGGGTCTTAACTGAGCACCTTAGAGCCGGTAGTTCCATGAGCGACGAAGAGGTCGATCGACTCAGGAAACGGAGAGACCAACTAGATACCTATGTCGAAGCCCTCCATAAGAATAGGGCTCCAATAAACCTAAGCGTCTTTCATATGCTTGACATAGTGGCGGGGCTCAAGTCAGTTCCAGATTTTCCGTCACTGTACGCCTCTTTTGATACTCTCGACCAAAAAATATTGTTTGACTTCGAGGAGGGTATCAGGCGTATATCAAACTCCTGGATGGTTGTAGAGGAAGGAGCATCATTCCCCTGGACGGGATGCTTAGCATCGAGTTACTCGATTGATGTCCGATCAGAATGGATGACTCTTCTCAGCTCAATCATCGAATCGTCCAATCATCTAAACCAGAAAACAAACCATTACTGCGAGAAGTTCGGGTTCACTAAACCTGAGTGCTTGAACGATTTTGATGTTCTCCAGAAACTAGCGAACATAATTTCGTCGACTCCATACCCCCCAGAGAAATGGCTTGAGGACACCAACCTAACAGACGTCAGAAAAGAAGCCGATGGTCTCAAGGATGAATGGGGAGGATACTGGACTATCCGGAAGGAGCTTGAGAGCCGATACGACAGCCGGTTTAGATCCCTGCCTAAAGGAGTAGCAGACAAGGTCGAGAATGCTTGGACAAAGACCGCTGAACTTCTCGAGCCCCAGGAAAAAGGTGATGGGGGCTTATTAAAAAATCTTAGTTTAATTCAGGATTACATTAAGAATTCTCTTGTAAGAATTCGGGTTTGGGAAAAACTGGCCGAGGCAATCTCTGTAACTCTTGGGGTTGAATTTGATTCAATTACCATTGACACAGTGCGACGACTCATCCGGATTACGGAGCTCTGTCAGGTAGTTAATCGACCGGAAAGAAGATGGCTCGACGAATCTACGTTAAACGATACTAGGAAGATCATAGAAATTGCTCAAAAAGAGTATAGTAGACGAGATGAGCTGAAGAAGCAGTTATCGGAGTACAGAGATGAAGTCATCAACCTAGACCTTGAATCGTTGATAGAGTATCTAGAAGGCCCCGGTGCCTCGTTTTTCAGGTTCTTTAGGCCGAGTTACTATCGGGTACGAGAAGATATCTCGAAGGCGGTTAGGAGTGGTAAGATACCACCGATGGTTCTCAGCGACCTGAAAACCGCACTGGAGTTCAGAGAGCTGTTGAAGAGGATCGCTGTAAACCAAGGGGAGCTGAAAAGCGTCCTCGGCTCGTTCTATCGACTCTCCGACCCTGATTTTGAAGGCGCAAAAGAAGCCCTCAAAGTAGCGGAGGAGATCATGAAACTCACAGGCTCAAAGAGAGTGTCAAAGACTCTTAAAGATAATTTATGCGTCGGTACCAAGCCTATGGAGGAGGTAATAAAAACATCAAGGGAATTAAAAGAATCTCTTTCAAGTTGGACTGTTGAGTCGAGATCTCTACACGGATTGCTTCCAAAGAATCTACCCGGGAAACCGATAAGAGTCACTAATGCACCACTGAATGAGCTCACGGAGTGGCTCAAAGAGCTCGAAGAAAGGTTAAAAGATCTTCATGAAGTCGGTGCGAAGCCGCTTGCTACCGCTATCTCCGTTAAACCTGAGGATTATATTCAGCTTTTATCAGACATGAGAAAAGCGGAGAGACTTCAAGTTTTCGAAGAGTCCAAAGCGGAGAAGATTCACGTCTATAGGGAAACCTACGGGGATCTCTATCAGGGTATAACAACAGACTGGGATAAAGTGGTTGAGGCTATAGAATGGACGAAGGGTCTTCTGAAATCTCTGCCGGCTAAGCCAAATCCAACGATAAAGAGAACATTAACTGATCCCGCTGTCGAGCTGCCTATCCTCGATGTTGAGGCAGATATTAGGAAAATATTTGTCTCTGTCGATGTAATTAACTCAAGGTTCGCGAAGCCAGTGTGGAGTCGAAGCTCGTCGAGCCTAAGTGTAGAGGAGATCCTAGTAGTAGCTGAGAACCTTGCATCAAGAATAGGTGACCTTCAGGTTTGGGTTGACTTCAATGAGTCTGTGTCGGCGTTATCAGGCAAGGGGCTTGGAGGATTTGTTTCACAGCTAATTGAAAAAAGATGTGATCGGGAAATTCTCGTTGATGTATTCACAAAATCGATGTACAACGGGTTGCTGACTCGTTTCTTAGAGGAGGACGCGGCGCTCAGGTCCTTCCGTGGCAAGAGCCAAGATCAGATGGCTGAGGATTTCAGGTCTCTTGACAAGGCGCTTATCGAGGAATCTGCCCCAAAGATAATAAAATTGGCTAACATCAATAAGCCTCAGGGGGTCTTCGTCGAGGCTCCCGACTCGGAGATTAGCATCCTTCTGAAGGAGGCTGCGAAGAAGCGCAGACAGATGCCTCTACGTCACCTTTTCGACAGGATCCCTAACCTCGTGAGGAGGCTTAAGCCATGCTTCCTGATGAGCCCCATTTCAGTAAGTCAGTTCTTGCTTCCGGAGAGGCTTCATTTCGACTTGGTGATATTCGATGAGGCTTCGCAGATATTCACAGAGGACGCTATAGGGTCGATTTATAGGGGTGACTGCTTGATTGTCGCAGGTGATAATAAGCAGCTGCCCCCTACACCATTCTTCCAATACGTTGCGGACTCTGACTCAGAGTGGGATGAGCTGACGGATGATGTAGGCGTGTATGATAGCGTCTTGGACGAGTGTATGGGCATTGGGCTCCTCGTCAGGATGCTTCAGTGGCACTACAGGAGCAGACACGACTCCCTCATTGCTTTCTCTAATAGTCAATTCTACGATGATAGGCTCGTCTTATTCCCCT
>CAZIAF010000169.1:1897-4893 GCA_964537625.1 uncultured Candidatus Bathyarchaeia archaeon | reverse complement strand
AGTTCGGAGACCACGCCGTTGACAGCTTCTTCGTTTAGCTGGAAAGCCTTAGATAATGCCTCTATACTTGTGGGGCCGAGGTCGACGAGGTGCTGTATAATCTGCCTCTTTTGGCGGTCGACTTCCTCTAGTGCGTTATGTGCTGCACCTAAGGCTAGGTTTCGTATATAGAGCAACCTTGCGCGTCGCTTCTCTAAGCTTTCGAGTTCGTCGTCTATCACCTGGACGATCTCACGAAGAGGTGAGACATCATCGACATCCATCCGGTCATCCTCAATATCCTTGACCTTCTCCTCTAGGTTCTCCATGTAATCGTCCTCTTGTAACCAGTGATTGGGATTGTTGAAGCTAATAAGCCTCTCGTTATAGAGGCTAGGGCTGAAATCTATTTGGAGACTGTAGAATTTGTTGAGATTGAAGACGTTCTTGTCGGCGCCTAAGGTGCTCTTCTGGCGCACTACATCTACGAGTTCGGCGTCCTGGATTACCTTTAGATGTTTAGCAGCAAGCTGCTGATTAATATTGAGTTCGCTGCTCAAGCGTAAAGTGTAGTCGGGACCTTGACTGAGCTTCTTTATGATGTCGCGGCGCACAGAGTTACCTAGGATACCGATGACGGTTTCAAAATCCTTTCTGGAACCCTTCTTCTTGCCGGACACCGGTTGTAAACCGAAAGTTGTAAACTAAATTAGACTACTTAAACCTTGTGAGGGGGACGAGACACGTAGAAAAGTCATCCAAAAAAAAGATTTCGGTAATACTCTCTTCAATGACTAAAGTAACCGCTAAATGTCTAAAATACCAGCATGAATTACAAATAATCAACACAGCATAGATAGGCCAAGTTATGTGACTGAGTAGCTTAACCTAAAAATGACTTCCAACGATAGGTTGGGCAACCGCACTCCTTGCTCTCCGGTTCTATCTCGGCGACGGTGTCGAGGAGAGCTTGACCTGTGGGATGCGCCCACTTCGCCTGGAATTCACTGAACGCCATTTTTCCCTCCCAAGAAGTTGATACGCAACCCTCACCGTAGTTGGATACGACCTCGACACACGCATAGCAGGCACCAATTTCTCTGGCAAAGTATATCTCAGGTACCAAGTTCATTGTGACCACATCGATCCCGGTATTAGTGTAACGAATCCTGATCTCATCTGTCGACTCTAAATGTGGCCCCTCCGCAACACCTACGACACCCCTTTGAAAGACCCTTGGAAAACCGGCCTTCTTCACGTTAATGTAGAGACTCCTGCTGAGCTCCGGGCAGAATGCCTGATGGAGCCTATAGCTGGTCCTCTCAACTTCGACTCCTTTCGCTTCGAGACTTCGAAAGAAGGCCTGACACCTCTTAGTCGTATAATCAACAAATCCGTCCGGTATCACCGCATCTGCAGGATCCAGCAACCTGTTTGATGAGCCGCAGAGAGCGGTACCCAGTATCTTCTTCACCCCTGCCTTCCAGAGGATATAGAAGATCCGCTCCCCGGCGCTGTTTGGCTCGGTGTTCTTTATGTTCTTGGTGATGCCGTGGAAGGGGACACTGAGGAACTCACGGGCGTTGACTCTTGCATGAGTAAAGGCAGCTGAAGGGCCGAAAGGTGTATCGTAAACAACATCTTTACTTATGACCTCAACATCCCGAAAGTCTTCCGGAAAACTCGCATTCATATTCGCTGAACCGCCAATAACTGCTATAGGCACTCGTGGAATTTCGCTCATGAATTCGTATTCAATACGCAGCGATAAAAAGCTGCTCGCGCGGGGGCAGTACTAAAAGTTTAGCAATTTGTATAGTCGAAGGACCACGTAATTGATAAGAATCGGAGTTTTATCCATCCTAATATTCTTACAAGATGGTAACTATAATTTTTAATTACCTTCAATACTAATACAGGTTATATTAAGCCGTTTATACAATGACACCTATAGTAAATATAGAGGTAAGTATTATATACTAGTGTCAGAGTGATGCCATACTCTATAGGTCGCGGGATCCGATTCTCCAAGGGTTCGGATTATTCCGCGAATAATCGGGTAAGTGATGAAGAATGATCGTTAAGACGGAGCAGATCGGAACAGGAGACAGTTGTCCAGAGTGCGGTAGCAAGAATGTCATCATTGACAATGACTCCGGTGAGAAGATCTGCGGCGGATGCGGCCTCGTTATGGCTGACAACATCATGAACGAGGGTCCTGAGTGGAGAGCCTTCAGCCAAGACGAGAGAGAGAGTCGCAGCCGTGTCGGTATGCCTCTGAGCTTCAGCGTCCACGACAAGGGACTCAGCACGATGATAGGACAGGTTGGCAAGGACGCCTTTGGCCGCACTATTCCAAGCAAGACGATGTTCCAGATGCTCCGACTTAAGAAGTGGCATATTAGGAGTAGCTACCAGAGCAGCGTCGACCGCAACCTCAGCCATGCTATGACGGAGCTGAGTCGACTCTGCGATAAACTCCACATACCGAAGCAGGTTAAGGAGAGAGCTGCGGTAATCTACAGGAAGGCGCTTGAGAAGGGCCTCGTAAGGGGCAGAAGCATTAGCGCTATATCGGCCGCTAGCCTCTATGCAGCTTGCAGGGCTACTGGTACGCCGAGAACCCTCCGTGAACTCGCCCGCGTAAGCACAATCGACAAGAAGGACCTCGCCCGGTGCTACAGACTCCTACTCAGGGAACTTACTATACAGATGCCGATTCCAAAAGCCCAGTTCAGAGTCCCCAAGATCGCGGCGAAGGTCAACATCGGTGAACGTACACAGCAAACAGCAGTAGACCTCCTCGAGAAAGCGGAGAAGAAGCGAACCACCGCCGGTAAGGACCCGATGGGACTCGCTGCTGCAGCACTCTATATCGCCTGCGTGATGAACGAGGAGAAAAGGACTCAGAAGATGATCGCTGACGCCGCAGGCGTCACCGAAGTCACCATTAGGAACCGCTATAAGGGCCTCAAAGAAGCACTCAAACTCGACATTTAATCTACTTTACATTTCAA
>CAZIAF010000169.1:0-1797 GCA_964537625.1 uncultured Candidatus Bathyarchaeia archaeon | reverse complement strand
ATAAGGGCCTCAAAGAAGCACTCAAACTCGACATTTAATCTACTTTACATTTCAACGGGGTTTATTTTTTTCCGGTTTTTTCTTTGTTGATATCCTAAAATTAAAACCAGAATCGAGTGTGTTTTATACTTACTAATCTTCTGGGATAACTCGAGGGAGAAATTACTTTAGCGTTTTCAGCAACTAATCGCAACCCTTTATTCTTCTCAACCTGATTTATCTCTGAAGGTGTCGATGAGCCATGGTAAACCCGATTGATTATCTTACAGAGGAGACGTATCGGCCTTATTGGCTGAAAGACGGTGTCACTGAGGCTTCGCTAAAGGCGGTACTCGATGCTAATGTGGAGATCCAGCGCTTTGGCAAGGAGCTAGCGAAGTCCGATAGATTCTACATCATAGGGAGCGGCGGTAGCTATAGCATCCAGTTTCCAGTACGATACCTCGCGGAGAAATATACTGATGTACCGGTGCTTCAGTATAGTGGATGGGAATTCCTAGAGAGGATCCCTTGGGCTGCGAACGAGGGATCAGCATGCATCTTCATAAGCCAGAGCGGAAAAACGAAGGAGGTCGTCAAGGCGCTCGAATGGGCGAAGAAGAATGGTGCCGTTACAATGGGGCTTAGCCAGAAACAGGAGTCGGTTATCAACAAAACTGCGGATATGGGCTTCGGCATAGGGGCCCGTGGCGTCACCATGGGTAAGCTTACAACCCTTTACCTCCTCTTCGGGACGATACTGAAAGAGAAGGGCTTCGATATAGGTGGTAAGATGATCAAGGCGGCGGAGTCTCTACCTAAGGTGCTTCCGCCAATGATCTCGAAGGCGAAAGAGTTCGGTAAAAACATGGGGATCAGGTTCAAAGACGATAAGGAGATGTTCGTCCTAGGCGGCGGCATCAACTGGGGTCTAGCATATCAGTTCGCTATTTGTACACTTCAGGAGATGTGTTGGGTCCACTCGACTCCCATAAACTACTCCGAGTTCCGACATGGACCAGTGGAGATGTTCTCGCCCGGCACACCAGCGATATTCCTAAGGGGCAGAGGGAACGAAGGTGAACTTGAGAAATCAGTTATAGACTGGTGCACTCAGAATGGTGTCAGAGGAATCGTACTCGACAGCCAGGGTGGCGAGGTTAATAATCTACTCACTCCATTCACTCTCTTCGTCGAGCTGGAGTGGTTGAGCTATTACCTGAGTCTGGCGAAGAACAGAGATATGGAGCAGTGGCGCTACTACGATAAGGTCGAATGGTAGTTGAAAAATGCTATATTTTTTATATCGCGCGCTAGGGTGTTTAGAAATTAAATAACGGGGAACCAGCTTCATGATAAGGGATGGCTGGAAGAGCTGGGGTACGTTGATTGGCAGATCCCTGTCCGGGTAATTGCTAAGCTACCTGAAGCTGCTGGGCTGTTATAGGTATAGGTTAGCTTAAGAAAAAGCAAGCAGCTATGCTCAGCTATTCTCAAGGTGCAGTTTTACAAATTTCAATGGAAGATTTTACAGTTTTACAGAATGCGCGTGCTAGTCCATAAATCAATCTACGACGAGTTCTTAGCTAACTCAAAAAAGTCTACAAAGACGTCGAGTAAATAACCCCCTCGAAGTCCAACTCGAAAGTCCGAAATAGCTACTGTAGGTTGCCAAATCAAATCTTGAAGCCTGGCGTACATAGTCAGAAACCGACTGGATCCTTCCTGCATAAGACTTCACGAAAGCCGCCGACATTTAAGCATATAAAATGAGGACGCGATTAGTAGCAGCGATCATGGTAAACCACTCCAAGAATC
>CAZIAF010000168.1:0-4922 GCA_964537625.1 uncultured Candidatus Bathyarchaeia archaeon | reverse complement strand
CTGAATTGAACGCCTGTATCGAAGGCGCCTGTCAAATCATCGGCAAGCACTCCGATTTTCAACTCTGATCCAGAAAATGATCAGGACATTGTGATATAAAATACCTTGCATCGAGTGAATCGGTTACTTTGATATGATCACCGAAAAACTCCACAGTTTCATCTTATTTACCATTTATTATGACGAAGTTCAAACCATAGTATTTCTAAGTATAGTTTAAGTCTGAGATACTTATGATCTCTCACAGTTGGAGAAGCTCTTCCTGAATGATGCTCGTAGCCTACTTCTCATCCGAGAAGCAGGGAATCGATGTTTTTCGAAAAAAATTCTTTGTTTCGGCTTCGTTAAGGAGAAAGATAAAATCAAACTTAGGCTTGAGGGAGTTGATATCAACGACTTTGGCAGTGCTATCATCGTTTCGACTATCTGAGGTTTTCAGCAGGGGATTAGATAATAGCTAGAAGGTCCTTGTAACAAGCGTCTATGTGAAGATCGGTGATAATTAGAGGTAACCCACGCTACTTTCTCTAATTACAAGTAACATTAGTAATGACAAGCTGCCCCAAATAAGGTCAGATCTTATGGGGATATCTTTTTCTTTGAGCCATCAGGCTTACGTTGAGGCGTGTCAGTATGGACTTAGGCCTTGACAGCGATAACGGTAAAGGCTGGTCGATGAAAAGGATTAGTCTCTATCTAGGTCCAATTCTCTTCATAACATGTCTTCTTATTCCCAATGATCTCGCTATGAACGAAGCGGTGAAAGCCGCCGGTATTTCATTATCCGCAGGGCCGAAATATGGTCTTGGGGTCCTACTGTGGACGGCAACGTGGTGGGTTTTCGAGACAACAAACCTCGGTCTCGCAGCCTTAATTCCTCCAATACTCTTCAGCCTCGTTGGATTGATGGCGTGGAAGGATAGCCTCGCGCCATTTATGGATCCTCTCATCTGGGTTATCATTGTCGGCTTCGTCTTCGCTAAAGCTTTCCAGGTCTGGGGCCTCGATAAACGGGTAGCTCTTACTCTCTCAAGCGTCAGTAAGACTAGGAATCCAATGCTAGCTGGCTTCTTCGTCGCTAGCTTGCCCGTGTTTCTACTCACGATCACAGGCTCCATGACGGCTGCTACGAGTATCGTCTATGGTTTCGTAATCTCTTTCCTCATGAGGCAGGGCTTCAAGAAGGGAAGTGCCTACGGTTCCGCTACTATGCTTGCCTTGGGTCAGGCTGCTACGGCGGGTAGTCTTCTTTTTCTAACAAGCACAACAACGAACCTTATCGGCAAGAAAGTGATCCTTGAAGTTGCGAAAATCGATATCACGTTTGTAGATTGGTTCTTCATAGGGACAGTCCATGCTATCGTTGGACTTTTAATCAGTTGGTTCATTGTCTATAAGGTCATCAAGCCAGAGGTGAAAACTCTCCCATTCGACCCTAGTACGTTGAAAAAGGAGTTGAGTGAACTCGGGCCAATGAAGAGAGGAGAGAAGATGACGGTAGGCATACTTGTAGTGACGCTAATATTGTGGCTTATCCCAGGCATGCTGACTAATTTCGCTATCGGTAACCCCAGCCTTGAGCCAATGAGTGCACTCGTTTCTAGGGTGCTTCCAGAGGCAGCTCCAGCTGTACTTGCCATGTTTCTCTTTCCGCTGCTTCGCGTGAGTGAGAGGCCTCTTCTCAAATGGGATGAAATGCTCTCAGAATCAATCAACTGGGATGTCGTCTTCTTGGTTGGTGGAGGCATCACGCTCGGCTTAGGGTTGATGAGGAGCGGCTTCAGCAACTGGGTGAGTATAATTTTTAAAGAATTGATGGGTCCGTCGCCGAACAGTTTTGTGATCTTCACTGCCTGTAGTTTAATCGGCTTTTTGTTGAGTTATCCAGCCTCAAACACTGGGGCGGCATCGGTAGCATGTCCTCTTGCGGCATCACTCTCTATAGCTGCTGGGATAAATCCGGTTGGTCCAGTTCTGGGTACTGCGATTGCTACCACGATACCGAGCACCCTTCCGAGTACGACGCCTGCGATGGCGATAGCGTACAGCTCCGGCTACGTCAAGATGAGGGATATGATAAAGGTGGGCATAGTAACGGATATAATTCGTTTCATAATCCTAATCACTCTAGGACCCATGCTTGTGGACTGGTTCCTTAAGATGAAGGGGATCGCATAGGAACCCACCTATAACTTTAATTCCTTAGGCGTTTCGGTTAAAAGAGTTCCAGAGGACCAAACAATGGTGGAACAGCGGCTAAAAATCATCACCGTCGCAGGTACATTCGACGTGATGCATAAGGGCCACTGGTTCCTGCTTGAGGAGGCGTTTCAGGTCGCAGACAGGGTCGTAATAGGTATCACGACGGATCGCTTCGCCACGTCAATGAAAAAACCACATATTATTGACCCTTATCAGGTCCGCCTCTCGGATGTGAAGAAATTTCTGAAGAAGAAGGGCTTCCTGAAGAGGGCTGAGTTCTTTCCCCTAGACGATCCATTCGGCCCATCCACTGACAACGGTGGAATCGAGGGTATCTTAGTCAGCGAGGAAACCGAGCCTCGGGCTGAGGAGATCAATCAGATCCGGGTTAACCTCGGCAAGAAGCCACTGCTCATCTTCGTCATGAAGATGATCATGGCAGACGATGGAAAACCCATCACCAGCACCCGTGTTCGACGCCAGGAAGTCGACCGCTATGGTCGCCTTATCGGTTGAGCAAATATTGACTTTACACGCCCACGAATTGAATTTTTGAGTAGGTTATGCTTATATAAATTTTGAGTTATTGTACACGGTGTTTTATTTGATTACTGGCTCTTTCCCCTAGCTGCAACCTTCCATACCGCCTCGAGTTCGTCTTTTCGAATACATTGGAAGCTATCGTGGAGATTGCTTATCGTGCAACAATGTGCTGGGATAAGCTCAATCTTATCGCCTGGTTTGAGCTCCGCGTCGATGACCTTGAGGTGGCCATGCTCCTCGTTTGGACGGAGGTACTCGACCCCCTTCAACCCTTTTGGAACAGGATTACCATGCTCGAATGTGACAGTCTTGAGTCCAGCATCACATATCGCAACCCCCGAGCGGGGTACACTTAGAATGGTAGTCAATACTGTTAGGGCATAACCAAACCGTTCTAGACCCTCAATACTACTGTAGCTAGCGTCCATGAAAACATAGCTTCCTGCCTCGACCTCTGTAACACCGTGTATGCGGCCTGTGATCATATGGGTGCCTGTACCACCGGCTGTGACTATCTCCACGGGTACGCCTTTATCGACTAGGAGGTCTTTTGTAGAGACGAGTTTTTGCATCGCGGCCTCGGCTTTGAGGCGTCGCTCTTCGAGTTTGGGAATCATCTGGCAGAAGCCTTCATAACCCATTAGGCCACGGAGGTTGAGGCTTTTGTAGTCCATGACGGTCTTTGCCAACTTTAAAGCTGGTTCGCCCGGGTCGGTTCCACATCGGTTATTACCGACATTAATTTCTACGACGACGTTTAATTTGACACCCTTGCTCCGAGCGACCCCAGCGAGGTACTTCACATTTGATGGGTCATCTACGGCTACAGTAATATCGCTATGCTTAGTGAGGTTGATGAGTCGAGTTACTTTAGGTTCACCGACGACCTCGTTTGCGATAAGTAGTGGTCCGATGCCCGCCTCTGCCATAACCTCAGCCTCCCCAACCTTAGCGCAGGTTATACCTATTGCTCCTGCTTCGAGCTGCTTGTGAGCGATAATCGGAGTCTTATGGGTTTTAAAGTGGGGACGGAGAGCTGCGGGCATTCCCCTAAATTCCTCCGCCATGCGGTGGATGTTCTGCTCCATTACATCGAGGTCGAGGAGGAGGCAGGGTGTATCAAGTTCTTCTTTATGTGCACCGAGTTTGACCATGGAACTAATGTGGCTTAAGAATATTAGATTCATTCGCTCATTTTCAGCTATCTCTCCGCTTCAGATATGTAGCTTAGAGTTTTATTCGTAGGTCCAGAGTCCCAAAATAATGGGAGCTTCAGCCACTGCTTTGTTGCCCCTCCATCCAGGGAAAGCTCCTAGGTGGCTTTTCGGTAGGATGGTAGAGCTAGCCCGCTGTATCACTGATATAATCATCAAAGAGTACGGTCGTGATGGGTTCTTAGACAGACTCAGTGATCCTTGGTTCTTTCAAAGTCTAAGCTGTGTCCTCGGCTATGACTGGCATAGTAGTGGCACAACGACTGTGACTTGTGGTGCTTTGAAGGAGGCGATTAATCCGCAGGAAACGGGGCTAGTCGTCGCGGGTGGAAAAGGTAGGACTTCGAGGAAGACCCCGGGGGAGATCAGGGTGAATGGTGAAGGCTTCGGTTTCAGTGATGCCAGGATAGAGGAGCTTATCTACTCGAGTAGAATGGCAGCAAAGGTTGACAACAGTCTTGTTCAAGATGGTTACCAGCTCTACCATCATTGTTTCTTCTTTGACGAGAATGCGCGATGGATAGTTATTCAACAAGGGATTAACCAGAAGCGCGTCGACGCTCGTCGATACCATTGGCCGCTAGAGCATAGAGGTTTCGTTGAGGAGCCTCAGAACGCCATCCTCTGCGATACCCGTCTACCTACCGTGCTTGATATGACTAGTAGAGAGAGCCAGGAGAATAGGAGGATATGTGTTGATTTATTCAAGGAGCGTCCCGAGAAGCTCAAGAGAGCTTTTCTCACACCGATTCCTGTAAAACAAAGGCGTCTTGACTCGTGGGCAGGCGTAGCCGAACAGAAGCAGCTAATTATGCCTCGGAGCGTCAATTGGGATACCCTTCGTGCTGTCTACGAGTTCCAGCCCAACGGTTATGAAGAACTAGTTGCCTTCAAGGGAGTCGGCTCCTCGACCGTTAGGGGGTTGAGCCTGATCGCGGAGTTGATTTATGGAGGACATGTGAG
>CAZIAF010000167.1:0-5005 GCA_964537625.1 uncultured Candidatus Bathyarchaeia archaeon | reverse complement strand
GGGTCTGTTAGTGGAAAGACCTCAGGCAGATCGCATATCAGATTAACGTCGCCTTCTAGTTCATCCAGGAGATATTTTGTGTTTCTTATTCCAAGGTTTTCCCTTATTCTACGATAAGGCTCATGGATCTGAACGAAGGTAACGTGCTCTATAGCCCTTGATATCTGATCAAACACGTTTGGTGGAAGCATCGATGAGTACTTATATCCCGGGTGTTTCCGTGAAACTTCCCTTGTATAACTGTTGTATTTCGTCATGTAGCCGTTGAGTAGTGAGACGTATTTTATATCGGTCGAGTCGGCTGCCATCTTCAACGTGAATGATGTGTCCCCAAGGATTATGTCAGGGCGGTATTCCTCGATTGCCTTTATCTGCGAATCGAGGATGTGACGAAGGTTTTTCTCGCTCATCCAATTAAAATTGAAGTTGTTCGCACCCTCCGTGACCTCCTCTGGGTCAAAGTTCTCGACTTTGAAGACGTCGTAGCCAGCCTGCTTAATGTATGACCTGTACCTTGAGGAGTCTGCGAATAGGATGTCATATTGGTCGTGTATCTTTTTACAGAGTTCTAAGCAACGCAAGTAGTGGGCTGCGAGATCCATTGGGTAGATCATCATTAGCTTCTTTCGAGCTGAGGATGTCATTTTAACCACTTTTAGCCTGTTTAGGTTCCTTAAATTTTTTTTTTACGCTACATGTCAAAAAAGGGCAATGATTTACATCATGAGTAACTCATAAATTGTTGAAGTGGTGGGCTGGGTTCTTTGGGAAGAGGCGATTAATATGTTTTTTTTAACCATGCGCGCGCACAGCATCCACACCCTTGAAGCAACCATCTCTGACCATGAATACCTTCCCAACGATAGTTTCTTCGGCTGGAGTACCAAAAAACTTCACAGTCCCCTTTAACCCTGCATTTTCAATTGCAATCTTTGCGGCTATGGTTCCCGCCATTCCTGATGCACCAAAAAGATTATGGCCACATCCATGTCCCGGCGCTCCCTTCTTCAAAGGCATAATGTAAGGAACCGCTTTCTGCGAAAGCCCAGGCATAGCATCATATTCTCCCAAGATGCCTATCACGGGTCTTCCAGAACCATATGATGCAATGATCGCAGTAGGTATACCAGCGACGCCAAGCTCAATCTGAAAACCATGACTCTGTAGTTCTTCAACAAGCAACTTCGAGGACTTGTACTCTTGCAACCCCAATTCAGCGTACTTCTAAAATATTATCACTAACATCAATAATCCTGGACTCATTTTTGGAGATCCAATCAATAGCAATCTGTTTACTGGGTTTAGACATTTTTCGTTATAAATGAACTCCTTTTTTTAAATATTTATAACTATATCCTATACCTTTGAGATTGTTTATTACATAAAAAGAGTTGAACCAAATATCGGTGAAACGTTCCATTATCTCTTCTTTCAGCGATACTGATGAAAACCTCTTCTAGGCAGCCTTGATGGGATTAGCGAGGCTTATGATGGTGCGACTGTTGGTGATGCCTGGCACTGTATTGAGTCTCTGCAGGAAAGCCATGAGCCCCGCAGGGTCTCGTGTCTGGACCTTAATGAGCATGTCCCACTCCCCATCGGTGTAGTGGGACTCTACAATTTCGCCAATAGACTTGAGTGCTTCATCTACGTCACCCTGGCAACAGGTATGGAAGTCGAGGGTGAGGCCGATGAAGGCTGTCAAGCCAAGCCCCAACTTCCCATAATCAAGTAATGTCCTGTATCCGAGGATCACACCATCGGCTGCGAGCTTGTCTATTCTGTCCTTTATGGTAGGGCTACTCAGCCCTATCTCTCTCGATATCTCCGTGAGAGGCATGCGTCCATCCCTCTTTAGCAGCCTGATTATCTCTTCATCGATCTTATCCATTCCTTTTTCCTCATTTTCTTAGGTTGCGGTGATCATACGCTATTATCCCATCTTATATTTTTAAGATAATAAGTGTTTTTATCTTAATTTCTTAGTGACTATGTTTATTAATCCTTAATTATGTAGATTAATGTGGTTAAATTGAAGTTTATCGATATGAATGTTAGGGCATCCGGTTCGGAGGATCTCTGATGGATGGCATATTTTCCACCTTAGTCTTCGCAGCTGGCATAGCCACGGTTGTAATACTCACGTCCAAGTTCAAGATACAGCCATTTTTGGTGCTCTTCTTCGTGGCTTTGGCTGTGGGCATCGCTTCGGGGCTTCCACCTGAGAGGATGGGGGACCTCGTTGTCGAAGGGTTCAGTAAAGTCCTTGGTTACACGACGATGATCATTGTCTCCGCTCTCATCATTGGGGTCATTATGCAACATACAGGCGCTGTTTTCGTTATCTCCAAGGGTATCCTCAGCCTCCTAGGAAAAGAGAGCAGTCACTTCGCAATGGGGCTAATCGGCTACATTGTAGCGTATCCCGTGCAGTGTTGCGACACGAGCTTCATTATGCTCTCACCACTTCTTCAGTCATTAACTATGGGTGGAGGTCTAGACATGATGGTTTACGTTCTCACGCTTTCGGCGGGGGCTTTTGTAAGTTACGCATTACTATTTCCAGCTGGACCCCTGCTATCCGTCACAATACTAGGAGCCGATATTGGCTCTGTCCTAATTCTTGGTTTCGCCGCTTCGATTCCAGCGCTCCTCGTTGGGCTATTAGCTGCGGAGTATCTGGGTCGGAGGAACAAGCTTAATATTATTTCAAAGGATGCGAAGACTCTCGAAGAGATCGGAGCTCAGTATGATAAACTACCAAGGATGGCCTCAGTTTTTGCCATTATCATAATCCCAACCGCACTTATAATTGGGCGTAGCATCCTCCGAGGACTCCTGGATGGAACTATGCTCCCCTTCCTCGACTTCATTGGTAACCCCGTCATCGCTCTTCCCATCGGTGTTTTACTCGCGATCTTGTTGCTCGCGAGGGATAGGAGCATCAAGGACATCAATGACATGATTTCAGAGGGTGTTACTAAGTCAGCTTCAGTTCTTATGATTGTGGGCTCTGGCAGTGTCCTCGCCATCGTTCTCCAGAAAACCGGTGTCGGTGTCTTCCTAGGCAACCTCGCTGTTGGGCTTAACCTTCCAGGCCTCCTAGTCATCTTCGTAATTGCTGCACTTCTCAAGACCGCACAGGGCGGTACCACTGTGACTATGACGACGGCTACAGCAATTGTAGGGCCACTTCTTCCAAGCCTTGGTGTAAGCCCTGTCATGGCGGCGATGACAATCTGTGCCGGCGCAATGATACTGATGCATGTTAACGATAGCTTCTTCTGGGTCGTCTCTGGGTTCACGAAGATGGAGGTTGGAACCGCCTACAAGACGCTTACCGTCATCATGGCAATAATGGGGGTTGTAGCCTTCGCAGTGATAGCTCTAATAGGTCCTCTCCTTGGGTTTGCTTAAGACTAATTTAGAAAACACACGTTTACGGTCTGGGCAACGAAAGTCCCCCTTTGTAGATTTTACGTTGGTGATAATGACCTCAAGCTCGAAAAAATTTTTTAATAAAAACCTGAAAAAGAGTAACTTTTTCTATGAACTTTTATGGTAACTCTGTTCGACTTGATTTCTGAGATTTATTAAAAATGTTTGCCTGCGTTATCATTTCCCTAATATATGGATGAAGGTCGTCCGTCACTCTATCTATCCATATGAAATCGTTGTGCTGTGCATCCATCTTGATGTCGTAGGAACCGACGGTGACTTTAAAATAAACAGTTACGGTCTGAGCCCCCGACCAGATATGAGTCATGACCCCCATCTTCTCAATTGAAGACGTCTCCAGACTCGTCTCCTCATGTAATACGCGTCTGGCTGCGTCCTCAAGAGATTCACCTAAGAGAATTCTGCCCCCAGGGGTAAACCAGAGCCCCTTGGCTGGCTCATTTTTTCTCTTCATGAGAAGTAGCCTCCTATCGTGGACTATCAGCAAGTCTACGCACGGTATAGGCATCAGAGACTTTATCTCAGAGTATAGTGGCTCAGATATCCATCCTTTCCTCACTATGCTAACCTCTCAGAGAGTAACCCTTGAGGTGTCTCATATTATTAGTTTGTGACTCCGCAGTAAGTTCTGCTCGTAGCTAAGGATCCTGATTTTTCGACTAGTGAGGTATCGGTTATATGTTTTCCATAGTCGATTAGAATGTCGGTCATGACAATGCTGTTCTCAATTTTCATATTTCTGAGTACAGCGACGTCTCCTCGCACGCTTTACCTCATCTGTAAGTGTATAATGGCTTGATAAAGGAGAATTAGGGGCCTTTCGGCCCCCCTAGAGGAGCTAAGGGAGTATGGATTTCCTTTAGCATGTAAATCTTAAACATCTATGCAGATAAACACTTGCACACGATTATTCATCGTCTTGACTCTGATTTAGCCAGCGCGCGCATTCTCGTACCTTGGAGAGTACCCGAGTAAACATATGCCACCTTCTGGTGATACTGAGACATGATGTGGCTCCATAAGCACAATTCCGTCATGAGGTGCGTACACTTTATCCATCTCACCTCCAAGAAAATCAACAATAGTGCATAATAAGTCACCTTTCTTGACCAATTTGTCGATTTTTAAACAGCTCTCCGGATAGATGATTCCAGCTCCTCTACCCCTCACATGTGTGTAATACTCCGTAGACCTCCATCTCTCAGGGATTATTACCTTACCCTCCAGCATCCCCATTTTTCGCATACAATTCATTATACCCGAGACTACTACCTCAACATCTTTCACTAGATCCTCATATGCTCGACTCTTGGGACCAGACTCGATAAAAATATTAGGTATACCCTGCTTGGCGCACGCCCAGTTAATCGTATGTTCTTCTAATCTAATATGCTCAGATTTACTTGCTATGATCCACTCCTCGGACATAGCCACAGCCTTAGCCATCTCAAGAGATGCAGTCATATTTTCTTTATACACGACCCTTGGCACCTGAGCCTTTAAACATCCATGAAGATTTACCGTATAATCACATTTCAGAATAACT
>CAZIAF010000166.1:0-5039 GCA_964537625.1 uncultured Candidatus Bathyarchaeia archaeon | reverse complement strand
TGCGCTGGCGCATTCTGTGATTATTTAATGTATCCACAGTATTATTAGTGAACTATCTAAGACGGTGGTCACTGTGTGGTCGTTCGATACAGCTAAATGCATGCGTTAACATAGTAATGCATGCGTGGTGCAGCTTTGGAGAAGATGAAAAACCTCACAGTCAGAATCGACGAAGAGACGTTCAAGGAGATCGATGAAACTGCAGAACGAGGAAACGTAGACCGTTCCACTGCTGCAAGGCAGCTACTAAGAGCCGGGATAAAGGACGCCAAACGAAGAAGGGCCCTGGATCTCTACCGCCAAGGCGGATGTACCCTGTGGCGCGCTGCTCAGCTGGCTGACCTCCCACTGAGAGCGATGATGGAGGTCGCTGCAGCTGAGAGTCTACCCGTGCATATTTCACCTGAGGATGTTGACGAGGCGTGGAGGGAAGCGTCTGAGAGATGATGGGCGAACGCTCATACTCGACGTGACTCCCTTAATCTATTTCGCGAAGATAGGTAAACTGGAGAAGGTGTTACGAACCTGTAGAGCCTTCATCGCTGAGGAGGTGTACGGGGAGGTAGCGGGTTCGGATGCGTATGCTGATGCCCTTATAATTAGGGACATGGTTGAGGCGGGCATTTTGAATATATATAAGGTAGTTGATGCTGCGGCTGTTGAGACTTTGATGAGGCACCCCGAGATTCATAGGGGGGAAGCGGAGACGCTGGTCGCGGCTAGGGAGCTCATGGGTTCAGCGGTTATCGACGACGGTGGCGCGAGGGCGGTCGCTAAGCTGTATGGGTTTCGCGTGGTGCCTGGTACACTTTTCCTGCTCTTCAGGTTGCTCCGCCTCGGCTTGATGGATGCTGGTGAGGCTGAGATGACACTGAAAGAGTTGGTGTCCTGTGGATTGTACCTTGATGCGAGGACACTGGTTAGGGCGGAGGAGAGGTTGAGGGAGCATCGTTCGGGTCAACCGCTCAACTCTTAGATGCGCGCATACTTCAGGTGTCCCACCTTCTTGAGACATCTTTACGGAGCAGGAGAATTTAGTTCTCTCGATTGAAGAGGATAAAGTGCTATCTGCGCGCTTGGATGGAATTAAGGATTATCTAAGGGGATTTACACTGAATATAATTCAGTAACAATATTCTGAAATTGTTATATACTTTTAACATATATTAATTCTTAGTGATGAAATGAAAAATGTGAGTGAGATACGACGCTTATCCTTAGATCTTAAGTTCAAGAGTTTAGCAGTCTCACTCGCAGTGGTTCTATGCCTGGCGACGCTTTTGGTGCCCCCAAGTGCTGCGGTTACATCAGGAAACCGGTCGTTCACCTCAAGCTACGATAAGAGCGCAAGGTATTACTGGTTGGACCTTCCAGACAACTTTGACAGCTCTGCTCTGGCTCCCCTGGTCATCTTCCTGCACGGCTATGGCCAGGACAGATCCTGTTACAGGACCTACTACCCCGGGCTTCAACAGGTATTCCACCAGAACGGATGGATCGTCGCATGCCCCGAGTGTCGGACAATCAGCAGTGGCGGAAATAATTATTGGGCCTGGTACACCACCCCGTCGCGCTCCGACATCACCGACGTAGTCAAACTACTGGAGCAGGAGTTCAACATCGACCGCAGTCACATACATATTATGGGTACCAGTATGGGCGGCAGTGGGACGCTCCAGTACGCTATGTTCAACCCAGACACAATCGCCAGCGCTTGCCCTGTTATGGGCGTCACCGACTTCGTGGAGTTCTATAATTGGCCACAAGTAGATCAGACTCTTAAAACCTCTTTAAAAGTCACTTTTGGTGGCACACCAACGGAGAAACCTCTGGTCTACAAGGATGAGAGCCCGCTCGGGAACGAGATCCGCTTCGCGCATACCCCGGTCTTCCTCCTCCACGGCTCAGTTGACACCGTTGTCCCCGTCAGCAACTCTAGGAACCTTTACAACAGCCTTAGACAAGCTGGTTACGTTGTGAAGTACGATGAGGTTATGGGTGTAGGGCATTATGGCACGGACCTGATTGGGGGACGTGAACAGGAGATATATGAATGGTTCAGGGACCATCCACTATACACGTCAACGTCGCCATCGACGACGATAACCTCTACCCCGGCGGGCACCGGCTTCATCACTGTCGACGGAACAGCGATAACAACCCCTCAAACCTTCAACTGGGCAGCGGGGGAAAGCCACATCCTATCGGCCAGTTCACTGGTTTCAGGAACAGGCGTACAGTACGTCTACGCAGGATGGAGCGACGGCGGCGGGCAGACACATAGCTACACCGTCCAAAGTACGGGCACCACCCTTACAGCCAGCTACAGGACCCAGTGGCAGGTCAGCTTCGCCCAGAGCGGACTGGGTAGCGACGCCACTGGAACGGCCCTAACCGTCGGATCCTCCACCTACACTAGCAGCCAGCTACCTCAGACGAACATATGGGTGGATGATGGAACAGTCTACTCATACACACCCATGGTCACCAGCAACGTGGCCGGCAAACATTATGTCTCAACAGGCGTCGCTGGTGGTCTGGCCACTCCGATTAAGGCACCCGGAACAGCCACGGGCACCTACAAGACTCAGTACCAGTTGAGCTTCGCGGTGAGCCCAGCTGGCGCCGGGACCACGAACCCGACGGGCACAGGCCTCTGGAAGGACTCCGGCTCACTCCCGATATCGGCGGCACCCAACCCCGGCTACAGCTTCTCCTCCTGGTCTAGCACGGGCTCCATCACTTTCACCAACGCCAACTCCGCTTCCACCTCGGCGACCATAAGCGAACCAGGGACAATAACTGCGAACTTCGCGCCCGTCGCAGGTACGGTGTGGGCCCGCACCTGGTACGTGTACTCCGGGAACAGTGGAAATCCATGGGGTCAGCTCCTCGGCTCGGGGCCGAATGAGAGCAACTTGAACTTCGATAAGAACTGGGGCTCTGGGACTGTCGCGTATAGTCGGTCAAATAGGATTGGCTTCGTCTCTACGAGAACTGTTAACCTCTCAGCGGGAACGTGGACGTTCACCGTCGGAGGCGATGACGGCGTCCGCCTATACATCGATAACAAGCTGGTCATCAACGGTTGGAAAAACCAGGCTTATACAAGATATACGTACAAAACGAGCTTTTCAAGCACGGCTGACCATTCTCTTCGCCTCGAGTGGTATGAGTACACTGGGAACGCCCGCGTATCCTTCAGCTTAAAAAAAGGATAGATCATCAATTCTCAAATGATGCGCGTGCAATTTAGATCGCGTATCACGCTCAAGCATGTTGAACCTAAGCAGCAGAAGATGATTCTTACCATCAAGTTATTCCGGACGAGTGTGCGCGTGAATCTGGCCAATGTTTCTTATGGAAGTCGTGGTAGACCCCCATGCGAATGAATTTTATGCAATAGCTTTCTTAGCGAGCTCCCTAGCCCAGGCTCGAATCTCATCCCAATCCCTTAACTCATACACGCCTGGCTGAACCTCCTTGAAGCCATCCTTCTCAAGCTGAGGCCTAAGGAACCCCATGGTTCTCCTGAACAGAAAGTTCATCTTATTAAAGTCTATCACACCCCCAAACAACCCGAGAGCAAACGGGTGCAAGTTGTACTGTGTCACCTTATCCTCAAGGGCAGCCTTACGGATATCCTCCAAGTCCTTTATTTTTCCTTCACGCTCAGACACCGTCTTCATGCTGGAGACGAAGAGGGCAAGCTTCTTACGATCGAGCTCCATGTGGAACCTCCTCAGGAAATCATCTGACTCAGATGTCCATTTGCCCATCTGCATGCCGCTGCCAACGATTATGAGATCATACTCTGAGATGTCCCTGATTTTCTCCTCCTTCAGGTTGACGACTTTTACGTCAAAGCCTTCTTCGAGGAGAACTTTTGCCATCTCCTCCGAGGTCCCTGTAGTGGCGCCATACCTTGTAGCATATGCAATAAGGGTCTTCACATTAACACCAATCAGAGCATTCAAGTTTGATCTATTAAACCGAGTGTCATAAGCGCGTGCTCGGGTGGAGTTGAGTAGAATCTAGTCTTGGATGCGGGATTAAACGTCGACGCATTGAATGGTGGCGCAGGCTGGGCATCGTTTACTGGCGTGCGCCCCAAACCCAAACAATTACCTGAATTATAACTGATGCTTAACCGGTCGCACGCGCATATGTTTTCCTCGGTACATTATGATCGCTGCAGCCAATAGGGCCAATACAATTGAAGGAATGGGGTAACCAGATATTCCGCCACTTGGCTTCACCATTGTAACCGTCTCCGTAGCAACTTGGCCCTGTTGTACATTTAGCGTCCAAGTCTTATCATCGTAACCCGATTTCGTTGCCTTAAACGTGTAGGCGCCTTTCTGGACGCTGCTGAAGCTGGCTAACCCACTCGCATCTGTGCTTCCGCTCAGAGCCGTTTGTCCGCTGGGCTGCGAAGTCGAAGCCACAGCTACACCAGCAATCGCGGCACCGTCACTCCCCTTCACGTAGATGTTGATGACTAAAGGCTGCACCGTCACCTGCGTCTGAGCTGAGACGCCTAGATAACCGGGCTTCGAGGCTGTAACAGTTATTGTGCACACCGTCTGGGTGGTTACATCTGGTGCGGTAAATGTAGACACGTATGTGCCGTTGCCTTGGTCAGTTACAGTTGAGAAGGCTCCGCTGCTGCTTGATGCCAGATTCACCGTAGCGCCTTTGACGGCGGCTCCTCCACTTGTAAGATTGGCCCTGATCGTTGATGATCCACCGGAATAGACTGTGGCTGGGCTGGCTTTAGCAGCAGCTGCAAGAGCTGGTAAAGACTTGACCGTCACGGTGACATTGTTCGACTCCACGCCTCTATACTCGTTGTCGCCAGGCCACTCCACCTTGAATACCCAGGTGCCGGGGCTACTGGCCCCGAAGGATCTGCTGTATTTACCGTTGGTCATGGTCCCGTTAATTCTGTAGTTGAACCCTGAGCCGTCTATGGACCAGATGAGGGTGACGGTGCCCGATTTGGGGGCCGAGAGGGTGGCATTTAGGTTGATGGGCGT
>CAZIAF010000165.1:0-5133 GCA_964537625.1 uncultured Candidatus Bathyarchaeia archaeon | reverse complement strand
AGACATCGTACGAGCAGTGGTTGCAAACACTAAGAACAGACTTATACAACTCAGCATGGCTGGACCAGAGTATGGTGTTGTCTATGCTTACTGCAGCCGCTGTGGCGGAATCTTAGAGGACCAGAAAGGCCGCCTTACTTGCCCGAGCTGTAAACGTGTAGAGCGCCGTCAAGTCGCGCGGAGTTATGGAAAGGAGGATCTTACATGAAACTGAATATACTCAAGCAAGAGGAAGGATATGTTGAGGTCGAGTTCGGAAATGAGGGCCACACGTTTCTCAACCTTCTCCAGAGCAGTCTGTTAGAGGACCCTGCTGTGGAGATGGCGGGGTATACGCGCCCCCACCCCCTCATGGATAGGAGTAGGCTCTTCATAAAGATGAAGAAGAAGGCCAATCCCCTTGAGTCCTTGAAGAAGGCAGCCGATAACGCTGAGGCGAAGCTCAAGGAGTTCGACAACGCCTTCAGGGATGGAATATCCAAACTTAAAAAATGAAACACCTAGTCTTTTTTGATAAGTTATGAAGCTATTAAGAGTTAACCAAGTCAAGAAAGAGATAAGGGTTTTAGGTGTATCCGCTCGACAGCAAGAAGATGGTTACCATGTCATCGGAGTCGTTTTCAGGGGGGGTCTCTGGCTCGATGGCGTCATGATGGAGAAGACTAAAGGAGCAGAACTGACCAACGCTATCCTCACTTTGGTTACCAAATCTCGTCACGAAGGACAAATCAGGATCATACTACTTAACCGGGATTCGATGCCACCCGAGACTAAAATTGATCTAATTAAGTTATACGAAGAGACAGGGAAACCGGTTATACTAATGGGTCATACCGAGAGAGAAGTCGGGACGAGCATAATCTGGGGGAAAGGCCCCCAAGTAACGGTGGTGACAGCTATTGGTGTGAGTCGCTTGGTGGCGAAGCGAATCTTGGAGACAACTACAAGAACCGGCTCCACGCCAGAGGCGTTAAGAGTCGCATCAGTAACGATCTCAGCTTTACCTGAGGGAATACATACATAAGGTATTAATAGAACCCACTCAGGTTTAGGGCAGTGGGGAAGGATTAAAAAAATGAAGTTCTGCTCTGAGTGCGGCACGATGTGCACCATCGACCACAAGAAGAGGTGCTATGTATGCACTAAATGTGGGATCGAGCAGCCCATGACCGAAGAGATGATTATTACTCGCAACACCAAGGATCATGACAAGATCGTAGTCATCGGTAAGAAAGAGCAGAATCTCCGTACGACTCCTCAGGTTAAGGCAGAGTGCCCAAAGTGTGGAAACGACAAGGCCTACTGGTGGATGGTTCAAACGAGGGGTATTGACGAGAGCAGCACCCAATTCTATAGATGCACGAAGTGCGGATACACCTGGCGCGACTATAGCTAATCCCCCGGGGAACCCTTTTATCCCCACCGAGCATAAGCTTAGACAACAGATCCCCGCTTTAACGGAGAAAAGAGCATGTTTGAGGTAGAGGTATCCCGTATTGACCCGTTCCGAAACCTGATCAAGGCGCTCAGCGTCATAGTAGAGGAGGGCACATTCGTCATGAATGAAGCTCAGATTAAGCTCCTCGCTATGGACCCAAGCCACGTTGCTATGGTAGACTTTGAACTTCCCGCCGACTTCTTTGACACCTACAAGTGCGACGGTGAACCCAAGCTAAGCATTAACATCAAGGAGTTCCTAAAGTTCCTCGACCGCGTCGACAAGGATGAGGAGGTCTGGATCAGACTCGATGAGGAGAAATCTAGGCTTATCATCCTCTGCAAGCGTGGCGGTCACAACAGGCGTTTTGAGATGCCGATCCTCGAACCAATGGATGACGAGGTGCCACAGCCAAAGATATTCTTCAAAGCAAAAGCCCGAATAATCACTAACAGCCTCCGCAACGCAATAAGGGACGCAAACCTTGTCAGCGAGCACGTCAAGGTCGCTATTGAGGGGGAGCTCCTGAAGATCAGCGCAACCGGCGACATGGGTAGTGCCCACAGCGAGTGGGAGAAGGGAAGTGATGACCTCATCGAGCTTAAGGCTGAGGAGGACAGCTCAGCTACCTTCACTTTAAGCTATCTCAACGAGATTGCGAACGCAGCCGGAAACAGCAGCGAGGTCGCCACTATCGAGCTCAGCACAGATATGCCAATCAAGATGGACTTCGAGCTCTCGAAAGGAAGACTCGTATACTATCTCGCCCCCTGCATTGGAGTCTAATTCTATCACCAAGGGGAATCCCGACCCCCTCCCCTTACAAATTTTTCTCCATCGCTTTATACCCCTCATCGAAAGCACATAAATTAGCTTCAAGATACCGCTTCGAGAGTGTCTCACCGATAGCCCTCCTAAGAAACTCGGTTGTTACACTGCCCTCATTCAGGGCGGCGTAAGCTCCGAGGATAACCATATTCACGCTGGTCGGTGCATTCGCTTCGAGTGCTAGAGTACGCGCATCGAGGCTGTAGATTTTATCACAGATCTTTTCGAGAACTGCAGTTATATCTATAAAATTAGGATATTTGGCTTCTTTCAGAATTACCGGTATTGAATACACCGGCGATGTGTTCAAGATCGCCTTCGTGCTCTTCCCGAGAAATTCGGGGACTCGGATCGCCTCGGAGGGCTCGAGGCTGAGGAGAACATCACACTGGCCTCGGGGAATGAGTGAACCTTGAACGCCCTTACCTATCCTGACGTGGCTCTGGACCGAGCCACCGCGCTGAGCCATGCCGATAGTTTCACCGACTCTGACATCTAAACCCTGGATTAATGCGGCGTTTGCGAGGATCCGAGCGAGGGTGATACCGCCCTGACCTCCAACACTGGTGATGAGTATGTTATGAAGCATCTCAATCACCTGTCTTGATGGCGGAAACGGGGCAGACTTGGGCGCACATGCTGCAACCTGCACAGGTGACATTATCGATGACCATCTTCCCTGATTCAACCAGCATCGCTGGGCAAGCCAAGCTATGTATGCAGAGAAGGCAACCCGTGCACTTATCCGCGTCGACTTTGTATGGGGGGGTGAGGTTACCCTTCCGTCTTGCTACGAGGGAGCATACCCGCCTCAAAACCACTCCCGATGGACCATTATAGACGATGGCTTGCATGAAGACCTCCTTGCTAAGCTTTAGGTCATAAGGATCAACGACAGTAATCTTACTTATACCTGCCGCACCAAGCACATCCTCAATCTTTATTACTTTTGCCTCGGGTTCCGATGCGGAGTAACCTGAAGCAGGAGAGGCTTGATGACCAGTCATTCCGGTAATCATGTTATCTAGGACCGCTATCACCACCGGTGTTTGGTTCCAACCAGTATTGACAGTGGGGGGCATCCCGGCGTGGAAGAAGGTTGAGTCGCCTATTGCAGCGATCACAGGTTCCTTAACACCCGCATACTTCAGACCGATCGCGTTGGCAATCGAGGCACCCATACTCACCTCCGTCCAACAGCTACTCCACGGCGGATACATCCCAAGGATAGTGCATCCGATGTCACCGGTGACTATCACCTCATTCTTCCCATAACCTAGCGCCTTAAGAGCTTGAGTAAGGGCTGTGTAGGTTCCTCTATGTGGGCAACCTGGGCAGAATGGGAGACTCCTTACAGGTGTAATTGTCTTCGCTTCGGAACGTGCAGCGCTGAGAGCTCTATCCTCTACCTCTGCACTAAGGTTTGTGACTGAGATGAGAGCATTCTCAACCACCTCATTATCGTACTCACCTACCCTAGGTAGAGTACCGTCAAGTTTGCCCCTAACAATGACTTTTTTATCCAAGCTAGCTGACAGCGCCTTCACCTGAAGCTCGATGAAGGGCTCAAGCTCTTCGAGTACTATAATGGTGTCCACCATCTCCATAAACCGTTTAATTGTCTTTAGGGGGAGAGGCTGAACGGTCCCTAGCTTAAGTGTTGATGCCTTAAGTCCCCTAGAGGAGAGTATGTCCTGCAGGTAACCCCAAGGCGCTCCCGCAGCGATAACTCCGAACCTGCTCCCCGGGTATATCTCGAGAAGGTTAAAGAGCGAATACTCGAACTCGTCTCTCACCTTCTCGACGCGATCGTTCAAGGTCTTATGCTGGGTCCTCACCCAGGCTGGCGACGCCCTCGTGAAGCGGCTAATATCTTTCTTTAGAGCTACCTTTGGTTCAAACTTCTTAACATCACCGAGTTTTACAGGGGCTTTCCCGTGGGCAACTCTCGACGTTGACCTAACAAATACCGGGATCATATATCTCTCAGAGAGATCGAAAGCAGCGACAACCATGTCTTTACTGGTCTGGGGATCCGACGCATCCAACATCGGGATCGGGCAAATCCCTGTGAAGAGCCTGCTATCCTGCTCCTCCATCCCTGAGTGGGCTCCTGGATCGTCGGCGACATAGAGGACTAAGCCACCGATAACATCACCATAAGCAACTGAGAGTATAGAGTCCGACGCAACATTGAGACCCGCGCTCTTCATAGTCACGAGACATCGTGACCCGCCATAACTAACGCCGGTCGCTATGTCGAATGCAACTTTCTCGTTTACCGCCCACTCGGCGCGTATCCCACTCTCCTTAGAACCCTGTATTAAGGTCTCGATAACCTCCGTGGAAGGGGTGCCAGGGTAACCTAATGCGAATTTAACGCCAGCCTCAATAACACCCCTAGCCACCGCTTCGTTACCCATGAGAAGATGAATACGATCCTCTACACTAACCACATGTGTCACCTGGGGTGAAGATACTACGCATGGAGAGAATATAATTCAGTTGCGGGATAATATAAAAATAAGAAAAAATAATTAAGCATAGGGATACGATAGATTTTGATTATTCAGAAGTACTACCAATCTATAATGCTCAATTTATTACTAATAAAACATGAAAATGATTATTCAAACGCTTTGAAAATATAGTTGCACTCATTTTAATCCCAGTTATCACTGGTGTATAAAATTGATTGGAGCCATGCACTGTTCCGATATCTCCTGCGGGATCGAGTAATGAATGCTGACATTTTGGGCTGTTGGGGGAGGCTGGCTGAGTGTCTCGACCGAAGTCTTGATACGTACACCACCTCTCCATCGAACCCGTCTTTTACGGGTGCCCTTCACCAGAACTTGCGTTCCAGA
>CAZIAF010000164.1:0-5138 GCA_964537625.1 uncultured Candidatus Bathyarchaeia archaeon | reverse complement strand
AGGAACCTAGTCCTTTCGCTCGACATATACTTGAGGCTTACAGCGATATCGAGGAACTCATGGATTCCACAATCTCTGTTCCCGACCAACTTGAGTACATGAAGAAAAGCATCCACGCTCGTAGCGTGCATATCAGCTGTATGAATTGCAATCAGTGGCATAGTGAGGCCCGCATTAGAGATCTGCCTGAGAGACCTGTTTGCGGTAACTGTGGTTCAGGCCTGCTCGCCGTCCTTCAACGAAATCAAGAAATTACCCAGTTTCAGGTACTACTAAAGAAGATGAAAGCTGGAGAGCAGCTCATTTTAGAGGAATCTGAAACTATCATAAAGGGTAGGAAGACTGCTGATATGGTTCTTAGCTACGGGCGAAGAGCAATTGAAGCCCTTGCCGTACATGGTGTTGGTCCCGTTACCGCCTACCAAGTCCTTAGCAGAATGCATCAAACAGACAAAGACTTTTATTCTAATCTACTAAAGGCAAAAATCCAGTACATGCGTACAAGACAATACTGGGACGAGAGAAAAGAGAAGCTGAAGTAGATCTATTCTTCATCCTTAAGGTATTTTGCGTCAGGCTCGGCTTCGAGGGCAAAATTCATATGAGCCATCGAAGCGCCCATACCTAAGGAACCAGCAATAGCAATAACCTCAGCGAGTTCCTCCCTAGTTGCCCCTGCCTCAAGAGCCTTTTTCGCGTGAGCTTCGATACAATAGGGACACCGGGTAATATAGGTCGCTGCGACAGCGATCAGCTCTTTTGTCTTAACATCGAGTTTTCCAGGTTTGAAGACCTCAGCGTTATAAGCCGACATGGTCTCGAGGACCTTGGGGTCGAAGTACCTCGTCACTTCGCTGTTCCTTTTCTTAGAATAATGATACGCCATATCCTACCGTCTCAACCGAACGGTATTCAAGGTTTACGGTCTCTTTAAGGGGGCATGATTGCGGTAATCGCTGCGATACATCGCTTTACGCCGTCTCCCAGACGCTTATCATTAAGCTCCTTCAGATGCGATACAAAGCTTCGATCTCCCAGAATCTCTTTAACTAGATCAAGTAGTGTCTCCCGTGACACATCTCTCTGATGTACCGCTCGGGCGACGCCCAGCTCCTGAGCCCTTCTGGCGTTTCCATACTGCTCCGGGTGATTCTGGACTGGAATGATGATTGCTGGCTTACCGAAGCAGATACTCTGCATCATAGTCTCGTGGCCACCCCGAGAAACAACGATGTCACAAGCGTTAAGCAGTTCGAATCTATCCTCCACCCAATTCACCTTAAAAAGGGAGCCCTTAATTTTCGGTTTAGGATCGCCTTGAGAAGTCCCCATTGACATGACTACTCTATACTCGTCTGGAAATGCTTCGAAGATTGGTTCTAGTAGATTTAGGAGAGGCATCCTCTCGGTTAATGGACCACTGATGCCAGCGTAAATCAACTTTTGATCCTTAGAGACTCCAAATTTTTCCCGAACCTTTTTCTTATCCTTAAAATCCTCTGGCTTCTTCGGTAATATTGCTCCAACAAGATCCACTTTCTTTTGATAAGGTCCAGGTATCCTGAGGCAATCGATGCTAAGTGTGTACGGCGCGGGAAAGTCAGGAATGAGTATTCTGTCGCTTAGCCCCCAGCCTCTACCGATAAGGGTCATAACGACGCCGTCGGCGATCTTAAAGAGCATAAATCTGTCTTTTTTGCGAGGGATAAGTGGTGTAAACTGGTTGAGAATGAGGAGCGTCGGAAGTCTCAGCATCTTAGCAGCGATAACTGATGAGAGGCGTGAGTCGGAGATTACAATATTCGGTTTGAATGCCTGCATGTACCTGAGTTCAACATTCACTTGTTGAAGGAATGTAGGAAATGCCTTGACACCTTGATTGATGGATGAAAGCTTGAGGTCTATACTACCAGAGGCGTCGTTTGACATAGAGATGGGTGGCGCTTTAACGACTGGGAAATCCAGCCTTCTGGCGTAGTCGACACCCTCAAGGTAGGTGGAGAAAAGGACGTTAGCTCCTCTTCTCCTCAACTCAGATGCGATGGGTTGGTTCCGACTAACATGGCCGAGACCAATTCCACATGGACTGAAGTAAATGCGTGAGCCATCGAAACCCACCAATAATATCCATCCTAGCTGCTCAGATCTCTTCCCTCTTAACTGTACCACTAGGTGACTCTTCAGCGAATATTATAGCTTGGAACCTGAAGATTTGGATGCCGGGCATAAGCCACGAGTCAGGAGGCAAGTCAGCCTTAACGCAACATTGTGATAGAAACTCATTTGTACTCCAATTCCACTCTTGCGCAACCTGGGGTAGAAGCAAACCGCTCTTTTCCCTTCTCTTCACGATTAGACCGTCGATACCGATTCTAATTATCGATAAATAATCCTTAGGCTTCTCGACATTGATTATTTCTGGAGGTGTTAAGACGCTGACTTCGACAACTATCTGGTTTAACTCCTCCTGTGTGAGCCGGGGGAATCGTGGATCCTCGAACGCGACGGCATATGCAACGTCGTTGACCGCCTCAACTAGCGGTTTGATCGGGTAGGGGTAACCGATACAGCCTCTGAGAGTTTTTTTACCGCCTTGAAGGTTGTATACTGTCACGAAGACGCCGCAGATCTCCCTCATCTTGATTGAGGCATCGATTAAGCTGACCTTTTCTCCGCGGAAGCTTGATTCAATAGTCTTTCTCGCAAGTCTAACAAGGTACATTCCCTCATCTAAAGTAAGTTCGAATGTCATAGCGACCCCTTCTTTCATCCAATCGAATGTCCTGGGCTTTTTAAAGCCTGCCGAGGTGAATTTGGACCACTCGAAGCCATATTCAGAGTCTCTATGATTCTTGGCCAGTGGCTTCCTCTCCAATAGACGCTTCCGCAATCTTCACAGATCCAAAAAACTTCAGCGTTTAAACTTCCCTGTGGAACCTTCTTTTTAACCTCCTCTTTCGAGACTCTTTTAATCTGACTGTTGCATTTTGGGCATCTTGAGTTTAATGGATCGAAGGAGATCTTGAGTACACCAACTAGAAGGGCGAGGTTTATCTCGTCGCACTCGGATTTTAGGTAAATTGTCTTCACGTCCCTTTTCAAGGCTCTCTTAGCCAATACCTCATCCCTCGTAAGTAGAATCCTCCTACTTTGCTGCGCCTTCTCGATTAGCTCATCATCTGTTAAATCTTTCATGTATTCTGTATCGTACCCACCTATTCTCAACCATCTGGCTAATGATCCGAGCATAGCATCGAGGAGAAAACTGGTCTTCATATTACAGATACTAGAATATGTATAGAGACTTATTCTTCCTTCTCCTCTACGCGACAGTCCTCGCAGAGATATTCGCCATCGACGGCGCGTAAATTTATGGAATAGATCTCACACCGGTCACAATACCCAATAGTGGATGGACTGAAGCTCTCTCCGCCACCATTGATCTTGGAGTTTTCTTTCATGATTTCAATAATCGTTGGAATAATCCTGATGATATCCTTGTGGCTGATGATGCCGACGAGCTGCCCTTTGTAGGTGACGCCGAGTCTCCTAATGTTGAGTTTATCCATCATCCTCATTGCGTCGACTATTGGCGTTTCCGCCTTCACAACCCTCAGAGGAGTAGACATAACCTCTTTCGCTTTTACTCCTCCAGGCGACTTTCCATTTGCCACTACTCTTAGTACTATATCCCTTTCAGTAACGATACCTACTGGCAGCCCTTCACTGTTATTGACGACGATGGCTCCGAACTTGTGCTCCCGCATTAGGCAAGCCACCTCCGTCACCTCGCTGCTCTCAAGAACAGCGACGACGGGGCTAGACATTGCCTCACGAACTATCATCTTAGGCTCAAGATCAAGGCTCATAGCCCCAAACCTCCGGATTGAAGATAAGAGGTCACCGCTTAAAAAGCGTATCAATACTGACATTATTTTTTTAGTGACCTTCAGTCAGAGCACTAATTTATTTTCCTGTAATTTTTGAAGCTACTATTCCATACTAGTTTCGCATTTTTTAGTACTATAAAAGATCAATACCAGATTATTTATATATTATTGAACATTTAGTTCTAGCTGAGAAGTCATATTTCTATCCCTTCACTATTTTAAGAACGAAAGGTTTAATGGAAAACCGTGGATTGGGTAAAGCGACTCCCGTGGATATACAATATTTGAGCGAGCCAAAGCTTAACCACCCTGACATGATAGCCGCTTGGCCAGGGATGGGTTACATAGCTAAAATATCAGCTGACTACTTGAGACGAAGATTAAACGCCAAGCTATTCGCTGAGGCCACCTATTACCACAACATGCTCGTCTATAACAAAGGCATTGCTGAGCTGGCGCCGATCAGGCACCGGTTCTACGCATCACCTGAAAAAAATCTTATAATCTGCGTCGGTGATGCTCAACCTTCCATTCCGGAGGAATCACTGAGGCTTGCTGAAAGAGTCGTTGGACTCGCAGAGAAGTATCATGTGAAGCGGATATTTACCATGGCTGCTTACCCAACTGAGTATAATGATGAGCCAAAGGTCTATGGTGTGTATACAGACGAGTCGCTTAGGAGTATTCTACAGGCTGAGGGTATTAATATAATAGAGGAGGAGGGTGTGGTGAATGGGCTTAATGGCGTAGTTATCGGCGTCGCTAAAGCTCGACATATCCCGGGTGCCTGTCTCATGGGAGACATAAAATATGCTAATGTTCCTCAACACCTTTCTTCAAGGGCAGTTCTCACCAAACTAGCATCTTTGTTGGCGTTAGAGCTCGATACAACTCTTCTTGAGAAGCGAGCTAGGAGACTCGATGCCTCGATCCGGAAAAGGCTCGAGAAATTTGAGGAGGAAGCTGAACTTCTACCGATTTCAGATAAGCGACCAGAGTATATCAGCTAGGTTACAATTTACCTTTTTTAATCAGATGAAAATTATATCGTAGGCTTACCAAATCTCAGCTAATTCACTTCTATACTATACCAGGGTAGATAGCATTATATCATTTAAATTGAAGAAAGAGTTGTATGATACTTTCCGAGAAACAGATAATCGAAAAATTGGAGACTATAGACACGCCAATGCGCGCGCGCCCGAGATGTGCGCTCAAGTTTTTCACCAAAGAAGTGGAAAAAGACAG
>CAZIAF010000163.1:0-5167 GCA_964537625.1 uncultured Candidatus Bathyarchaeia archaeon | reverse complement strand
GAACCCAGTACTGCAAAGCTGAATCCATTTTAGAGACCTATCTTTAAAGAATTTTTTATAATCTTCCCAGTCGAGCTCACCATCATAATGTGCGCGGTTTCCACCCTCCCCGAGTAGGACTTCAACATCGTCCACTTTGTTCATTCCGTGGACGACTTGCTCGGGTAACTCAAGCAAATCGATCTCTGGCGAAACTGATAGAATCTTCTCACGATGTCTCTCTTGAAGCCAATTTCCGTCTGGGAGAGGGAATTGGTATCCTCGTGGAATTCCGCTGACCGCTACTCTAACCAAAGCATCCGTAGCTGTCTCTAACGTGAATAAAACATTTTTACCCTATTTCGACTCCCTTTAACTTACGTTTTTCGCCGCGTTCTCGGTTTCTGTCTTCGCCTCGTTGAATTTTAAAATTGAGCGAATGACCCCGAGTACAACCACACCGATGGATAACCATAGAAAGACCCTCAGGTCGAGGGAGATGTACAATATGATCTTGGTTTGCTGGATCTTGAAACTAGTGAGACCGAGACTACTAATGTTTCCTATTCCGATGACGAGCAGTGCGAAGGCTAATGACACGGTGTTTCCGGCGATGTCGAGGATAAGGTAGATTAACGACGACTTATCAATGACACCCTTCAATAGCGTTATGGTTGCGACGAATAGTCCCAGCATCACCATCTGGGTGATGAAGCTGTTAACATTGAGACCCGCTGCTTCGAGTTGCGTCACGAGTTCCGCAGGCATATACCTTATCGCGACAATGGGGAGAACTACGAGTAATAGGATAACTATGAGAGATGAGAACACCGCACCTTTTTCAACCTTCAAGTTAGGTACCTCCCTGAGCCTTCATGTTGTAATCCATCCCAGCGAAGTCGTAAAGAGTTTTAATGCTCATGTAAACATCAAAGGTCCCATTGCCTTTGGTGTATCGCTGCAACTCGTCTACAGGAACCTTGAGGGTTAGCGTGATATTTTTTTTCATTCCGGGATCGAGGTTAGTGGTTGTCATATTCCTAACAGAATATGAGCCATCCGCCGAACTGATACCAAAGCCGATGTTGAGCTTAGCAAAGAGGTAGCCACTATTATTTGGTGCAACGCTAAAGGTAAGTTTAGCCATACCTGTTGCCTGATCGATTTCCATCGGGATCGTGCCTCCTCCACTAGATATGACCGTACTCATCACAGCGAAGATGGTCTGACCGCTAAGTAGAAACAGGCTGATGGTGACGATCTCAACCACAGTTATGATCCAGCCAAGAGATTTAGAAGTTTTCATTATTCTGCTTCGCTGGTAGAACAGGGGGGAATATATAAAAAAGGGTTCGGAATAGAGGCTACTTATAATAATTCCACTGTGTGAGTTCTCTTACGTCGAAGGTGTTTTGGTCCAATTACGGCTATTTGGGAACCTCAACCGTTTTATCGAGTGAGATCGATCAATTCTTTGTGGATATTTTGGAGCCGAAGCGTGCCCTCGTTAGAGATATAGGGGACCGGTACAAGAGCTGCCTCTCAACCCATCCCCTCCACAGCACAATCGACCTTAAGCTGGCACGGGAACAGCACGCCACTTACTGTAAAACATTGCAGGAATTAGGATTAGAGATCATACGTGTTCCGGGAGACGATAAGCATCCAGACTCAGTCTTTGTCGAGGATAATGCAGTAGTTCACGGAGGAAAGGCACTCATTTGTAGAATGGCGAAGACGAGTCGTCGAGGTGAAGAGACAGGTGTCGAAGGTATGCTCAGGCAGTACGTCGAGGTTAAACACGCTGTCTCCCCAGCGACAGTGGAGGGTGGAGACGTCGTCCACCTTCCTGACAAGCTCATAAGCGGAATCAGCCAACGAACAAACCTAGAGGGCGTCGCTCAAATGCATGAGTGGCTCGGCGTTCCAGTCGCAACTATATTCGACCCAGGGATAATGCATCTAAAGAGCTATGTAACATATCTTGGAAATAGAATAATGATCGCTACTGAAAGGTATGCGCACCATCCAGCTCTCGAGGGCTTCCAGATTCTCATCCCTCCTGGGAAGGATGAGTATGCCGCGGACACACTAGCAGTCGGTGACACGGTCCTCATGGCCAATGGTTACCCTGATGCTCATAAGATGGTGGAAGAAGCAGGGTTCGACGTCATTGTCCTCAATGTCTCAGAGATCCAGAAGTGCGATGGTGCTTTGACCTGCATGTCTGTATTTTTCTAATTTTTCAATGGATTGATTTCCTGAACTCACAGCACACACAGCGGAGTTGTCGAGCGTAAGGCTTTTACATTGAAGCGATTGAGAGTTTTCAGAATAACGTCGGAGTATTGAGTAAAAAAGCATGAGGATATTTACTTGATTGATACGATTTTGGTCTACCTTTATTTTATCTTCGCTTTCCTCATGCTTCCCTATGGCTATAACTGCTTGTTTTTAGTCTTAAAATCCCGAGAATACAGAGCTCCAAACACAAACAGTGTAAAAAATCATAACTTGGTCACAATTCAGCTTCCAATCTATAATGAGAAACACGTCGTAGAGAGGCTCATAGACTCAGTATGTGCCTTAGACTGGCCTAAAGAAAAGCTTGAAATTCTCATCTTGGATGATAGCACCGATGAAACAAGTGAGATAATAAACAGAGAGATAGAACTTAGGAAGTCCAGTGGCATAGACATCAAGGTAATACGGCGTGAAAAAAGGATAGGCTATCGTGCAGGGGCGTTAAAGAATGCCCTCGAATACACGCATGGAAAGTATCTGGCTGTAATAGACGCTGATTTTATTCTTCCTAAAGATTTCCTCGAGTGTACCGTCTCTGCAATGGAAACGGATCCTAAGATAGGAATCGTCCAAGCGCGTTGGGATCACCTAAACAGGAACTACAGCCCTTTCACCGAAGCGTTTTCCCTAGGTATCGATGCCTATCATATTATCGAGCAGTCTGCTAGAAGCGCCTTAGGTATCCTGAACTTTAATGGTTCAGCAGGCCTTCTAAGAGTAGATGCTATTCGGGAGGTTGGCGGGTGGAGTTGGGATATCCTCAGCGAAGACATCGATATCAGCTATAGATTGCAGAATAATGGATGGAAGGCAATCTATCTTCGTGATCTATTAGTACAGGGTGAGATACCGCCAAACATGGCGACATTCAGAATTCAACAAGGAAGATGGGCGAGGGGGAATGTTCAGTGTGCAAGAAAATTCTTTGGAACGGTTTGGAGAAGTTCACGTAGTTTACTTCAAAAAGTCGAGGCTAGCATACACTTAACTTATTATATGGTTATACTCTGGATCTTTATTGGAATCCTAGTCTCTGTGCCGCTCTTAGCTATGAATAAGTTCCCAGCCGTCACAAACATTTGGTATTTAGGGCTATTTTCACTCTGTACTCTGAGCAGTTTTTCTCTCTACTATGCAACATTGGTTTGGCAGAAGGAAAGTGTCATTCGGAAGATTCCATTTGTCGGGCTCCTCGCTCTCATCGGTTTCGGGATCTCTGCTAAAGTATCACTAGAGATGTTCAAGGGGCTGATGTGGAATGGTGGTAATTATGAGCGCGTTCCAAAGTTTAACATCTTAAACAAAGGCGATAAAATAGAGTCATCATACGGTTTATTAAAAGAACTACCATGGCTGGAAATGATGATGTTGATCTATATTTCGCTCGGAATCATGTTCGCATTCATAAATGCGAGTTGGGGTGTATTATTTTATCTATTAGTCTTCTGGATGGGTTACTTCATCGTTGCTTTCAGTATTACCCCTCTCTAAAAAATTATACCTTCTCCGCTCTTATCAAGATGATTCCCAGAAGGTTAAGAACCATATACACAACCAGAATCACATTACTATGAATGAAAGCAAAGAAGAAAATAGATGAAGTCAATATGATATAGATGATGTCTATCAAAGCTGATTCAACCCTCGTATTCACGCGCATGATTGCTCTCTCTACCCCCGTTTCAAAGAATCCCTTAAGTAGGTTATAAGTTATGAAGAAGATAGAACCATATCCAATTACTATAGCTAGGAGTAGATAACGTAAATTACTCTTCATAGATAATCCCCTAAAATGAGTCACATGATAGTAGTAAATGTATAATGAAAACCCAGTCAATGAAACGATGCTCCAAAGTGCTACATATTCTTTACCGGGAATCGCATTAAAATAGATAAGTACGAGTGTTGTAAGTAGATTAATCACACTTGCCAACATCTGGATGAATCCTGTTGACAATGTAAGTAAAAGGAACTTATTGGATATGCTTAATTTGCCTTTTAGGATTGTAAAAAAATCTTTTCGTATGTATTGGCCAGATGCTCTTGCCCATCTCTCTGTTGTTTTTCGATAATCTCTAAAATTTTCTGGTGCTTCACATGGAAACTGCACTTCTCGGAAAAAGATCGAGTTATAACCCTGAGCTAAGATCCGTGCCCCGGTGTCATAATCATCGCAGATAGTATCTCCCTGCCACCCTCCTGCATCGATTATTGCTTGTTTCCTAATGACCACGCCTCCCCCTGTGAGCATAGACAACCCGTTGAGATTCATGATACCCATATCAAGGATTATTGAGGTCACTCTAGTTTGGTTATTCAAAAATCGATTATAATAGACGTGATTCGACATTACATAACCATTTTTCGGATCGTTGTGGATAGCACTCACCATCATTTCTAAAAAGTTTGGTGATGGAATGCAGTCAACATTTATTATCGCTATATACTCCCCTCGCACAGAAGACATTGAGTTCGCAAAAGCTCCGGCTCTATACCCTTCCCTGTTGTCCCTATGAATCAATTCGATTTCTTTTTTTGTACATATATCCTTGATGAATTCAATCGTCGATGACTTGGTGCTATCATCTAATACTTGTATCTGGAGATGTTTCTTAGGATAAGAAATTTTCTCAACAGCTTCGATACAATTAATGAAGGTTATTTCATCAGGATTAAAAAGAGGTATTTGGATTGTAACGTCGGGTGGATTCTCATGAATTTCTATTAAGGTTTGACGTGAGTGCCGCCTAAATTTAATAACAACAACTAGTAATGATGCTGTATATATCGATATAATAATAAAACTAGAAAAATATATCACAGTTAACCATTCGATCATATTCTACCTTTTATACAGAGCTGTATATTTTAATTTTTACCTGAT
>CAZIAF010000162.1:0-5170 GCA_964537625.1 uncultured Candidatus Bathyarchaeia archaeon | reverse complement strand
CGGATGAACTCCGAAAACTAGCCAATGCACTGGAAAATCCTCTGCAACTGACAACCTATGTTGGCTCCCACGGCCCTGTGAATGGTACTGCAGAGTGGATAGTAGGCCAATTGGGAATGCCACACGTTGGGGGAAGCTACTACACCCTCAGTGACGAGAACAACTACATGATTTGGACTGTACTTAAGAGCTGCCATAAAAGAAGCTGGATCTACAAAGGACATGACTCAATGCCTTGGTGCCCCAGATGCAGCACCGGCATTAGTCAACATGAAATAGTCACGGAAGGATACCAAGAACTAACTCACACCAGCGTTTTCGTCAAGTTCCCCCTAAAGGACAGAGCGGGAAACCTCTTAGTCTGGACAACCACCCCCTGGACCCTCACAAGTAATGTCGCTGTAGCTGCCCACCCAGACCTAATCTATGTAAAGATCAAATATGGCGAAGAAATCCTCTACTTAAGCAAGGGAACCCTGACCACTGTTTTCACCCAGAAGGGTAGCTACCAAATACTTGAAGAACTAAAGGGCAGCGACCTAAAAGGCTGGAAATACACTGGGCCATACGACGACTTAGAAACTCCGAAGAAACTAGGCGTCCCTGAAGCCCACATCGTCATCATGTGGAATGCAGTAGGAGAAACGGAGGGGACTGGCCTCGTTCACATAGCCCCCGGCGCTGGCAAAGAGGATTTTGAGCTCGGAAAGGAAAATAATCTTCCGGCTCCAGCTCCCCTCGACGAATATGGGGTCATCATTTCTGGCTTCGGATGGCTCACGGGCACCCACGTCTACGAGTCATCTGAGCCCATCTTCGAGGACCTCAGAAAACGAGGCTTGTTACTCAGAACTCAAAAGATCACTCACAGGTATCCAACATGTTGGCGTTGCGGCAGCGAGTTGGTCTTCCGTATGGTGAATGAGTGGTTCATCAACATGGGGGAGAAACTCGACAAAGCCCTCGATGAAGTAACCTCTGAGGAGAAGGATTTGAATCTCAGGTACCAGATAATGGATTCTGCTAATAAAGTGCGCTGGATACCCGAGTTCGGTCTAAAGCGGGAACTCGATTGGCTCGAAAATATGGATGACTGGATGATCAGTAAGAAACGGTATTGGGGCCTCGCCCTCCCCATCTGGCAGTGCAGTTGCGGATGGTTTGACGTTATAGGAGACAAAGAGGAACTTAAGAATCGAGCAGTATCCGGATGGAATGAGTTCGAAGGACATAGTCCTCATCGTCCATACATTGACGCGATAAAAATTAAGTGCGAGAAGTGTGGAAACGTCATCAGCCGCATTCCCGATGTCGGAAACCCATGGCTTGACGCAGGAATAGTCGGCTTCAGTACTCTACGTTATAGAAACGATCGTGCATATTGGGAAAAATGGTTCCCAGCTGATTTTATTACAGAATCCTTCCCCGGTCAGTTCCGTAACTGGTTTTATGCCATGCTCGCTGAGAGCACTATACTCGAACGTACAACACCTTACCAAGTGTGTGTCGGCCACGGCAGCGTTCTCGCAGAGGACGGCCGTGAGATGCATAAGAGCTGGGGGAATGCCATCTGGTTTGACGATGCCGCAGAGACAATAGGCGCCGACATCATGCGCTGGATCTTCTGCGGTACCAAACCAGAGAATGACGTCCTCTTCGGATACAATCGTGCGAACGAAGTAAAGAGGATGTATTTCATGACTCTTCTAAACGTCTACAACTTTTTCACGATCTACGCCAACCTCGATAAATGGACGCCAGACCAAAAACCGGAAAAACTCTCAACTCTCGACCGCTGGATGCTCTCCAAGTTACAAACCCTCATTACCAATGTAAACAAATCTCTAGAAGGCTACGACGCATATACGCCAATTCAAGAGCTTGAGAAATTCGTCGACGTCCTCTCCAAGTGGTATGTCCGGAGAAGCCGACGCCGATTCTGGAAAACCGAAGCTGACGACGAGAAAAAAGCGGCTTACTCTACTTTGTATAAATGTCTCAAAACTCTGATCTTATTAATGGCGCCCATCACCCCCCACATCTCAGAGGTTATGTATCAGAGACTTATCAGACCCGTTCAACAAAAAGCTCCAGAAAGCGTTCATCATAACGACTGGCCGGAGACCGATCTTTCAGTCGTCGACGAGATGTTGATGAAAGAGATGGAACTGGCAATGAATGTAAGTAGCCTCGGCAGAGCAGCCCGCGCCAAGAGCGGAATAAAGCTTAGACAGCCTCTAAGTGAAGCGATTATCGTCGCTGGAGAAAACTCCTTAGAGATGCTCCAGAAAGTCACGCACCTAATTAAAGAGGAACTCAATGTGAAGGAAATAAAAGTCACAAAAAACAGAGAGATCCTACAGAGCCACGTTGCCAAGCCCATCCCTCGACTGCTCGGCAAGAAATATGGAAAAAATTTCACAGCCGTCGTCGAAGCCATCAAATCTATGACACCCCATGAAACTGAACAGATTGCCCATGGGAACCACGTCAAACTAGAAGCATATGGCTCCACAATAGAGATCCTTCCCGAAGAGATCGAGTTGGAATCCGTACCAATCGAAGGATTTTCCATTGCGGAGGAGAGTGGCCTTCTAATAGGTGTCAATATAGCAATTGATGAGGAGCTCAGTAGCGAAGGCCTCGCAAGAGACATCGTCCGGCGAATTCAAGCACTTCGCAAGGAGGCCAACTTCGGCATAAATGACCATATAAAAACTTACTATTACGGGGACTCCGAAATAACTGATGTCTTCCAAGAAGAAGCAGAATACATTAAGATGGAGACCCTTTCTGATGTACTAATAGATGATAAGCCACCCAAAGACGCCAAGACCGACACCTATGAAGTAAGCAGTCTAGGACTCACAATCGGTCTAAAGAAAGTCGAATAAACGTCATATTTATCAATGCCCACCTCGCGCATCTCCATTGACACACTATGCCCGGTAAAAAAAGCCTGAAGAAGATGGAGAAGTCTCAAGATACGGAGACTCCCAAGGAAGAGAAGAAAAAAGAGAAGATTGTTGGTAGCGTAGACGCGATCAACTCGAACAGCCCCGAGCTCATGGATGCCATGAAAAAAATGAAGGCGATCACACCACCTGCCATCGCAAGCCAGTTCAACCTAAAGGTAAGTGTCGCAAAAAAAATCCTAGAGGAACTAAGTTCGAAGGGACAGATCAGCCTCGTTTCACGCACTAATAACCTAAGAGTCTACATCCTCGGTAAAGCCAACTAGACTGCATTAATGATAATTCTTGAGCCACTTTTCAAATTCCTAAAAATTTCAAGGTTATTGGTTACTTTACCCACCCTATTCACAGGACTATAAGTCCTAGTAGCATCTGGATAAATGCAGAGACAACTTGCTCTCGGCCAGTAGGCAATTGTACCAGGATCCACATTGCTCACCGATTTCTCGACTCCTCTCTTTAACCCAAGGAGGATCGAAACGAATCCCTGCGCTGGAACCGTTCTCCCGTTAATTGGGAGCCTCTTCATAATATCAGCGACTGTGAGGGGTGCTGTGAGTCTATTTAACTCCCCATCCGCTTCACCAACATCAAGCACCATGATCTTTATCGGAAACCTTGCTTGGCTCTCACCCATGAACGAGACTCACCGCATATCTTACAATTTCTTCGGCGACATTAATGCCAGCAGCTAAATTAAGAGCTTGCCAGCCAGGAGAAGCATTCACTTCGAGTACTACTGGCCCATCCGGAGACTCAATTACATCAACTCCAGAGTAATCAAGACCAAGGACATGCGTTGCTTCCAACCCGAGGTCAAGTATCTCATCAGGTACTTTCTCTCCCGTCATAGTACCTCCCTGAGCCACATTTGTTTTCCACTTTCCCTCGGGCTTATACTTGTAAGCGGATCCGACAACTTGGTCACCGATAACGAATACTCTAATGTCTCTTCCCGGGTTGGGTACATATTTCTGAAGTATGAATGGCTGACTGAACCTGTCAAGCATTTTATAAGCATTATACGCGAGGTCGGGATCACTAAATTTTAAGCTCCCCTTACCCATGCTGCTTAAGATAGGTTTGTAAATAAACTCACCATACATTTCGGAGGCCGTATAGGCGTCGGCTAAGCTCTCCGTCGTGTAGGTAGTCGGAATTGGGAGACCCGCAGCAGCAAGGACGTATTGTGTTGCGTACTTATCTCTAGCCCTCCTGAAGGCGTAACTTGGGTTAACCATTCTGATCCCAGCTACTTCCATATGCTCAAGCAAACTAATACGTCGCGTAGTTTGCTCACATGACCCCGGCCCAAAGCTTCGTAAAATACAGACGTCGAAATTAGTGATCTCATCACCTCGGAGCCAAAACTTTGAACCAGTTCCGGAAACCTCACTGGATACCTCCGCTGTATGACCTGAGACCACCTCATGCCCTTGCTTCTCAGCGGCTTCAATTAGTTCCTCGCTGTTCCTGCTTGGGACAGAGCCATAGAGTACTAGAATCTTCATGGACGCCTCAAATACCAGAGAGGCAACTGATAAATAAGTATCCTCTAACCCCCTGTTTAATCCCACTAACAAGAATGTTCCTTTACCAGATCTCTTGAAAGCTGTTATCTCAGGAATTTTAAGTCTTTAGAGTGGTAACCAGTACACAGCTACGTAGAAACTTGTTACTATATAATCAAAATTCATATTGCTATCGAAGCGGTGCGCTTAATTACATAACAATATAATTCACTCTCCACACGAACTAAACATGACCACTAAGAAGATACTCTACGTCCAGACAAGTGGCATTGAGACCCCTGAGAGACTCTACGCCCCTTTTATTCTAGGCGCAACAGCCGCAGCCATGGGTATTGATGCAACAATATACTTCATCATAAAAGGGATAACAGGCGTCAAGAAAGGCGAAGCTGAAAAAATCAAAATTGGTAGTTTCCCTACATTAAAGGAAGCCATGGATCAAGCAGTAAAAGCAGGCGTCACTCTCATGGCATGTGAACAGAGCTGCATGCTCTTCGATCTTCCAAGAGGCAGCTTCGATGAGAGCGTTACAATAGTTGGTGCTGCGACTCTAAACGATCTTTTACTTGAGGCCGACGCAGTTTTAAGTTTTTAGCGCGTGTGCCTTGGGTTCCATTCAGAATACTGTTCGCGCGCAAACCTCCGAAAATAATCCAAACTCGG
>CAZIAF010000161.1:0-5177 GCA_964537625.1 uncultured Candidatus Bathyarchaeia archaeon | reverse complement strand
TGCCAAGGATGCGAAATCCTGATCCCAATGGCTACTTGATGTCAATGGCTGAAAACCGTGTTGAGAACGAAGCCGAAGACAAAGTATCTGTAGCTCAGTTGTTACAGCGTAAAGACTTGTATGCAGGCAAAGAAGAGGCCGAGGGGAGTGAAACAATAGCGGCGGATGAACAAAACATATCTCCTGGCAAAACGGTTGCGTAAGTTGTTACTTGTAAAATACATTAAAGGGATTATATAGATGAAGGGCCAACTGGTTAAAAATTTGTTAGGCGCGTTGTCGAGTAAAAACTCTCTAGATGTTGCCACAAGTGCTTTACCAGGCGCTGGTATTAATGCTTTAATTGGCGGCCTTACTGCTGGACCAATGGGCGCTATTGGTTATGGTGCGGGTGATTTCTTACTTAACTACCCTCTTATGAGGATAGCCCGCAGAATAAGCCCCGGCACTAAAGAATTGGTTACCAACGCAGCAACAAAAAAAACAACAGAGCGTATATCAGCCTCCCCCCTGGAGGCGGGGGCAAACCTTACCGCATCACTGATCTCTCCCCTTGCTGTTGATCTTGTAACCGGTGGTTCATTAACACCACAAGTAGCGCAGATTGCAGAACAACAGGTTACCCCACAAATAGCTCAGCAACAGCAAGTAATGCCTACAGGGCAGAGCCAAGCACAGCAAACAGTACAACAACTTTTACAACGTCATCGTGTAAATAATATGCCTATTGGAAGCATGTCACTGGCGCCTAAAACAATGCTTCAGTTGCAAGGAATTGAGCAAACCGCTTTCCATTATCCAGGAGTTACGCTTCCTCCCGAGATGAAAGAACTCTTGACATAGTAATGGCAAAACCACTTCACAAGGGATTCTCGGGCGGTGTTCAAGCGGCTAAAAACTTGATGTCCCAACTAGGCGAGCAAAGGTCTGGTTATGGGCGCAATGTTTTTTATGATCCTGAATTCAAACAGGGTTTGACACAAGCCGGTATTACAGCACGTGAAGCACCTGTTGCATTTGCTGGTGCATATGCGACACGCCTTTTGGGTGATGTAACAACTGATGAAAGTCGTAAGTTTTATTGGCGTATGAACCATCCGCTTGCCATTGCGGATGAAGCGTTACAACGTGTGGTAGATCCCAAGAATCAACTTGGTCCTTATGGAAGAGGCCTTGTTGGTCTTGCTGCAGTTCAGCCAGCTGTTGCATTAACTGGTGCATTTAACCCCCTTAATATTTCTGAGCTTGGGCGCCCAACAGGTTACAAACAGAATGCTCCTGATAAAGAAGATCCAACAAAAAGTACCGAGCCCGGCACAGAACTGTTTCAACGTTTCTTTCAAGGGCGCACAGGTCGCCCCTTGGCATTTGATAAAGCAAGAGAAGAAATTCCTGATCTTACCAAGGCACGATATGCCAATTACATGAACTTTCTTTACAATGATCCAGGGCCAGTAGGAGCCGCAACTCTGGGGATTTTAAAGGTTACACCCGAGAACCTTCAGGGTGATCCAGAGGCACGTCTTCTTGGTTATCCTGTAAGTATTCCATCTGTAACAGCACTTGCTGGTGGCGTGGCAGGGGCACGTTTGGGTATAGCAATGTCACCAAACACTGAAAAAATTATTCAACCTAACTTGTTCGCAGGAGAAAAAGCAGATGTTTCTCGTGTGCTAACTGGAAAGCGCACTCCCGCCGTTTTACGCGGATTGGCAGGTGGTGCAGTTGGCGCAGCCGCTGGTGCTGTTGCTGGTGTCCTTGCAAACCAAGTTATCTCGGCCGCTGGTAATGCAATGAGATTACCGACTCAAGAACAATATCAGAATATTGGTCCTGATAGAATCTAATTAATAAAAGAATTTCGGTATACAACATAATGGCAGCCGATAGCGGATCCAGTTTTCAACAGCTAATGAATTTGCGCCGCCAAGGTGTTAGTCCTGACTTAATACGAACACTTGGTCCTGCGGGCGCAGAAGCTGTTAGTGGGTTAGGAAGGCAGGCTCAAACTGCTGCTGGCCAAGCAGGACCGATGGCGAGCAGAGCGATGGGAGGATACACTGCTCGCCCCGGTATGTATGGCGCCTTGGGTACCGCTGCTGCTTATGGTGGGTCTCAACTTCTCCAAGGTAATCCTGTAGGTGCTCTTGCAGGAATTGGAGGTAGCCTGGGGGGCGCCGCTCTTCTTGGTGGTGCTGCCAAGCTGATTCCTGGACCCGTTGGTGTTGCTGCTCGTTTTGGCCTACCTATTATCGGTGGCTTGATTGGTGGTGGTATCGCTGAACAAGCTACTGGTGCATTTAGTGCCAAAGCTCAAGAAGCGGGTCAACGCCCTGGGTCCGGACCAGATATTGAACTTGGTGGCGTACCTTTAACTGAAACCGCAGCCACTCGCAAACAACGTGAATTTGATCGTCAGCAACAACTGCAAGACATTCAGCAGATAGGTGGAGCTGAGATGGCGCTCAACAAAGAGTTGCTTGGTTACATGATGACTCAAGAAGTTGAGCAGCAAAAAGCAATGGTACCGCTGATAGAACGTCTGCAACGCGGTCAACTCACGAACGCGCAATCCATGCTGGCAAGCCAGACTGCTGCTTACCAACAAATGGGCCGTCAAGCTACAATGGGCAAGTTAGCAACTGGCGGACAGCAAGAACGTGGCGCCACCATGCGTACCGCTCTAAGCCAGAATCCATATATGGGATCTGTTCTTCAAGCTCCCAATATTAGCTTCGGATAATCATGACTTCTTCTTTTCAATTTGCTGGAAACAGCGATGCTTTAGAAAAAGCAAATAAGTTTTTTGGAGATCCCAATTTTCAAAAATTACCCGCATCTGTACAAGAAGCGTTTGCCATGGTGCCAATCCTACAAAGCATGGGCTCTCAACAAAGTGTGGTCCCCAGCCAAGAAGAATTAGATCGCATGGGAAGTTTTCAAGAGCGCCAGGCTCGCCTTGCTCAAGAGCTAGGTAAAGAAAGTGTGCAAAAAGCTTACCAGTATTCAACGCTCGCCAAGATACCACAGCAAATAGCTGAGGGCTTTGGTAGCCAAGCGGCACTTAATGTATTGGGTGCTCGCAACGCTGTTGAAGCAATGAACCAAACGCTTACCGCCTATCCTAAGTTGAATTTTTCAATGACTCCCTTTAGAGCTGAAAAATACCTTAGCTAAGATAACGTAATGGGCAGATCTTACTACGGGACTGGTTCTGGTTCTCTAACGGCAGATCCCGCCTTAAAAAACGTAACAAAAAGTTTTGGTGGCGGCGAAGCTTTTAACTTCAACAGTGGTAACAAGGCAGGTGGTATGGATCCTTTCAGTGCTGGTTTAGGTCTTGCTAGCGCAGGCGTGAATCTTATTTCTGGCCTTGGCCAGGCAAAGACTTCTGCCAGGATTGCCGAAGCAGGACTCAGGGCGCAAAATGCAGCTTTCCTGGAAGGAAGAGAAGCCAATAAGGGGCAACTCGCTGGAGCACTGTTTGATAAACTTTTCTCCGCAGATACAGGAGCACGTCTTTCTTTTGGCCTAGAAAAAGAAGCTGATAGATACAAAAGACAATTTGTGTATCCCTTTGAAAGAGCACTTAATACAGAAAATATTGAAAGGGAACGTGCCTTTGAATCAGATCCACGTACTATTCAAGAAGAGGCACGAAAGCGTAGGGGTAGGATGGAAGAAGAGATGTTTAGAGCAGCTTTGCCTGGCGCTATGGCTTTTGGTGCAACTGGTCCCTTCGCTTCTCTTGCTGGTAAATATGGATTTGCATTTGGAGGAATGTCATAGTCATGGGCGGTTCAAAAGTAAATTACAATCCACCACCACCTGATGATACTTTCTCAAAGTATTTGTCATATCTGCAAGAGCGTGAAAAAACTTTAGACGCTCGTGCTGCACAGGAAAAAGCAGATGCTGCAGCAGAAAGGGCTGCGTTTAAATCATCTGGCGCTGCTGGTTATTCAGGTTTAAAAACAACAACTCAACAGCAACTTGCCCAAGGTTTAATTGGATATGAGTCTGCCGCAAATCAATTGCGTGATTATGCAGCTCGCTATGAGTTGACTCCACCAGAGCAGGATATTTCCGAGCTGACTCAACAATACACCGCATCCCTACCTGGAAAGAGGGCTACAGGGATGTCTGCGGCCTATGAAGAGCTACTGGGGCGTCAAGCTACAGCAGAAGAGCTAAGCAAGGGTCAGGAGCGATTTCAGCAAGGTTACTACGGATCGATGGAGGACTTCAAGGGTTCTCTAACTAAAAGTCAGGAATATCAAAAGAAGTTCAATCAAAGTTACCTGGATAATTACTATGACACGATGTTTGGTAAACAGTCTGTCGATGAGAAAGGAGATAAGACCGGACAACGCACTTTTAAATTTGATCCCAAGCTGCTTCCTTCTTACGGCGGTAACCTAGCTGACCGCACCAAGATCACTACTCCTGATTTTGGAGAAGGTTTTACAGGCACTCCAGCAGAGCTGGAAGCACAACAACAAAATGTACGTGATACCAGGCAGTATCTGTACAGCGCCGGGCTTACCAACCTTCAGGGGGAGATCGACAAAGAAACACAGTCTCTCAAGAACGAAGGAAGTAAGCAAGTTGCCAAGATTGGTGCCGCAGGTAGTCTGTACTCCAATCTTGTCTCAGGTTTCTGGAGTTAAACTTGGGTTGTTATAATTATTAAAGAGCGTTTCTACCGCTAATACATGACTTCCACTCCTACTGGTCAGGGCGAAGCCGACGACTATTTTGATATCAATAAGTTTGAGCAGTTGCTCAATCGTCTTGAAGCATCTAAAGGTCGTCAGCAACGTCAAAAATCCCTAGAGGGTCGCCGCGATATTTTCGCAACGGGTCTCGGTAGCATGATGAGCAACTTCTAATGTCTTCCACTCCTACTGGACAAGGCACTGCCGACGACTATTTTGATATCAATAAGTTTGAGCAGTTGCTCAATCGTCTTGAAGCATCCAAAGGTCGTCAACAACGTCAAAAATCTTTAGAAGGTCGCCGTGACATCTTTGCTACCGGTCTTGGTAGTATGATGAGCAACTTCTAGTAGATGCAGACTCCTGAAGAACAAGATGGGCTTGATCAAGGTTTTAGCCTAGACGGCTTTACCGGACTTCTCACTCGTCTTCAGGAATCAAGAGACCGACAAGTTAAAA
>CAZIAF010000160.1:0-5186 GCA_964537625.1 uncultured Candidatus Bathyarchaeia archaeon | reverse complement strand
GATGCTGGTGGACCCTGGAACGCGTATCCTATCCAGACTATGATGAGTAGGATGGCCTCGGCGGTGAGGTTCGCGATTAAGCCCATCGCGATGAGGCCAACGCCTGTGAGGGTGAAACCCCAAATTATCGGGGTCTTCCTCCCAATCCTATCTGATAGGGAGCCGGTCATCATCATAGCGGCCGCATATATGAGCTTGGACGCTGCGAGTAGCACACCTGCAAGGAAAGGAGAGTATCCGAGGCCTACTAGGTATAGGATGATTAAGCTAGTGCCGAGGTAGAACCCTACGTTGTATAAAGCGGATGACAAACCTATCTCTGCGAGACCTCGTGTGAGACCCGTCTTTTCCAGAGCCATGGGTTTGATCCTGTCTACTCACCGAGAGAACGATATAAGTAGAGAGTATGTTTCGCTCTTGCAGTAGTCCTCCCGAGCTTGTAATGGGCGCACACGTAACTTGACCACTCCACTCGGGGAAACATCATTGATTCAGGTCTTAGCTAACGCGCACTACAAGGCAACCCTCCGAAAAGAACGCAAACTTATTGACTTAGAATAGTCAAATGAAGCACCACCTGATGCAGCGCCCATATCTGTCAATACATCTGTACATACACCACAGGCAGGAAAAAAAGGCAGCCAGCCAGAACGCCCAACCTACTGATCAGCTTCCAACTTTACAGAATTCACAGAATGCTTAACAGGGCTTCAACGCATTCAACATTTTTCGGGAAACACTCACAACTTTCGCAGGTCGAGGGTTTGTATTCCTAGCTCTTTCTGGTGCTCGATAAGATACTTATCACTAGTTACCAACGGTAACTCGCTGTGGTGTGCTGTTGCGGCGTGATAGGCATCGAAGTAATGGAGTTTACGTGAACCTCCATGCTGCTCGTACATCGACACAGCAGTCAACGCTATCGTCGGGGTGATAGTCAGCGGCGTGCCTCCGATGGATGCAATCGCAATTATCACCTTCTTAATCTCCTCATATTCTACTTGCTTTGATCTAAGGGCAGTTACGATGTCGTCGAAGAGGATACTAGAGACGTAGGCTTCGATCTCGTCTTTCTGGATGGCAGCTACGACATTTTCGGCGTGTTGCGATAAGTCGTCCCCCTTTAGGTAGGAGAGGTAGATGTCTGAGTCGAGTAGGCGGCGTTTTTCAACTTCTTTTAAGTACGTTTTTTTCGCCTTCCTCTTCGAGTTCCTCAACGCTCCACGGGATTTTTAATGAACCTTTCAGTTCGAGGAGTTCTGGAAGGGGCGTGAGTTTGATCTCCCCGTTTTCAACGTATGCGATGAATCGCTTCGCGTCTACCCTTCCCCTTATTTCTTGGGGTAAAGTTAATCTACCTCTATCATCGAGGGTTATTATGCTCATTTTCCCACAGTTAGATTTCATGCCCACAGATATATAGGTCTATCTGCGCGCTAGCGCAACTGAAAAACCTAGATAAAATTTAAAGAAGATACAATGATCTAATCAAATCATGACTGAAGCCGAGAAAGTGCACGGATACTCAAGAGGGGAACTCATGAAGATGGACGTGTCTTCCCTGAGGGCGATACTCCATGAGAGAACCCACCACGGCATCGAAGTCTACCTATACAGGATACTTAAGGGAAAAATGGAGAAGCCAAAAAAATACGGCGCCCAGGCAAGATACCTCTTAAACTTGTGGGAGGAGAGAGGACTCCCAACAGACACACCCGATATACAATGGTGTAGATGGAATATCGAGGCCGCTGAGAAGCTGGACAGAGACGAAAGGGTGGATCTTGGTACAAGGAAGCCGGAGCCCTTCACCGAGGATGAGATGATGACGGTTAAGAAGCTTCTGTACGAGAGAAGATCCATTCGCCAGTTCAGAGACGAGCCGGTGCCGGAGTCGATGATCAGGGAGGTCCTCTACGCCGGCCTCATGTCCCCCCAGGGATGCAACGTCGACTCGAGGAGGTTCCTGATACTACGAACCCCCGAGGAGTGGAAACTCGTCAGCAGCGATCTGCCAGTGGAGAACTGCGTCATGATCCTTGTCCTCCAGGACATGAGGGTCTACAAGACACTGAGGTTCGATAAACGTGTACCACAGAACATATTCTACGACGCCGCAGCCGCAGCCGACCACATCTGCCTGATGGCTCACGCCCTCGGACTGGGCGCATGCTGGCTCACACACGGCGAAGAGACCCAGACGAAGATCAGAAGCCACTTCAATCTGCACGAGGACCTCGTGAGTCGACTCCACATAATCGTCGGATGGCCGGATGAGGCCCCTGTGAAGTCCCTGAGAATGAGCCTCGACGACGCAATAATCGAGACACACGCTAAACTGTAGTATCTCCTAGTTAAATTTCCTGAGCCACCAAATTTTTTTTATCAAGATTCTAACGAAACTTCGATTAAGCCTTCAATCAACACACTTCAAAAGTCTTGCCTTCTGGAGGTCTATATGGATTATTCCAGTCGATTATTCCGCCATTAAATTAAATGTAAAAGATGCTTACCCATCCGGCTTAATGTCTCAAGCGCCGGCGTAGGCTGAAAAATTGTGTAATTGAAACCTAACTCAGATAACCTATGCACCCTCTCCGCAATTGTGGATGCTGAGCCAACGAACCCCCTAGCTAAAATATTTTTATATACATTTTCATTTTCGCCAACTACTCGCTTAACCTGACTCCTCGCCTCATCGTCAGACTCGCCTAAGTAAATCTGTCCTGGAATGGCATATAGAATATTTTTTCTGCCTCGCTCATCTAGTAGGATTCTCATTCTCCGGATCTTCTCCTCCGCCTCCTCAAGTGTAGATGCACTGATTAGCCAGCCATCTGCAAGGTCTGCGGCTAATTCCATGGACTTCTTGGATTCCCCACCCCACCAGATTGGTATGTGAGGCTTCTGCACTGGTTTAGGCTCTAAAACGCCGTCGATTATTTCGTAGAATTTTCCTTTATAGTTCGTTGTCGGATTGGTCCAGAGGGATTTAATGATCTCTATCTGTTCCCTAGCTACATCGATCTTTGTATCGTGGTCGTGCCACGGTGCACCGTAGGCTTGGAACTCTCTCATGTACCAGCCTGAGCCGATTGAGAGCCTGAATCTTCCGCTGGAGACGTCGTCGAGTGTAGAACACATTTTCGCGAGGACAGCGGGGTATCTGAAGCCTTGGCATATGGTTGTGTGGAAGAGTTCGACGTGTTTTGTTATGGCGGCGAGGGCTGTTAGGGTTGTCCATGCTTCGAGTGAGGGTTCATGTTCGCCCTTGATCGGGTTGAGCATGTGGTCTGGGACCCAGATGGAGTGTATTCCAATTTCCTCCGCTTTTTTAGCTGAGTCAGCTGCGTATCTGAAAGATGGCAGCTCCTCATTCTCCTTGACTCCTCTCACCCAGCCACCGTATACTGGAATGTAGATCCCAAGCTTTGTTTTCATTTCAATCACTCGAGAATGTGCAAGCGTACTATAAAGAATTCAGTCTCACCGTTCAGCCTTACGATCTGAAAAATCTTATTCCAAAGTCTCTTTGGCATTAGCATCATCTTACACCAAGTTATCTGGTGGACGAAAAGTTTATCCTGAGTTCTCGCCCGCGCGAAAAATCTACGCTTGCATTGCAGATTATGGTTTTTAAGCAACCTTTCTATTAAATCCAATTAACCGTGAAAGATGTTTGATACCCAACCAGTGGTACTCGATATTAGAATCATCCGAAGTAGGCGAGAAACCAGTAGGAGTTACGAGGATGGGCGAGAAACTCGTCCTCTGGCGCTCCAAAGGTAAACTCAGCTGCTTAAAGGATAAATGCGTGCACAGGGGAGCTGCTCTCAGCGCCGGTAAGGTAGTAGACGACGAGATACAGTGCCCATTTCATGGCCTAAGATATGATTCAACAGGAAAAGTCACACTGATCCCCGCCAGCGGAAAATCGACAGCTGTGCCAAGCTACTTCAAAACTGATGGGTACACAGTCCAAGACAAGCATGGTTTTATCTGGTTATGGTGGGGGAAATCAATGGAAAGTTATCCCCCTATACCCTGGTTCGACGACATCGACGATAGCTTCAGTTCCAGCACAACAACGCAGCACTGGGCCACACACTACAGCAGGGCAATAGAGAACCAGCTTGACGTAGCACACCTCCCATTCGTACACTACAATACAATCGGAAGAGGCAACAAGACTATAGTCAACGGCCCGTATACGACGATCGAGAAAGGTGTAGTCACAGTCTACCCAGACAACGAGGTCGATGAGGGGCAGACGCCGAAAAAGAGTGAGGAGATGTCGGCTCCACCCCACCAATTCTTCATCCAATTCAAGTTCCCAAACATCTGGCAGAACAGAATCAGCGAGGGCTACAGGGTAGTGGTGTCCTTCACACCTATTGACGATGAGAACACAATGATGTACCTCAGAAACTACCAGAAGGCCATTACTATCCCCGGGCTTAGATGGGTCGCTGGACTCTTCTCAAATCGCGGCTCTTCTTTAATAGCCAACCAGGACCGAGTCGTTGTCATCACCCAAAGACCAAAGAGGGTTGAGCTCAACATTGGTGAAAAACTGATCCCTGCTGACCGTCCTATTGCTATCTACCGTCAAGAGAGGGAGCGCCTCATTAAGGAGGCAGCATCATAACACGCGCTACCCATCCTAGAGATAATAAATAATCTGATCGAGTTTCAACTAAATATTCAATGTGCGCGCATATCATATCCGATTCCGTCGTGCCATTTTTCGTAGTCAATCGTCATACTATGTTCGAAACGACGTAGCGGAGAGCCGCGGTTCCATGAACATCGAATTCGAAGAGTAAGTAATATACTCGATGGAAGTGTGTATGCAATAGTCTTATCCTCACTTCCACCTGATGCTACGCGCATATAAACAGTAGATAAAAATCAAGAAAAGGGGTTTTAAAGGCGGGTTATGGGCTCTCGACGGACCGCAAAGACCCTATCAAGAATCTTGACTCTCTCAATAGTTTGCAGCGTGTTCACAAACTGAAGCCTGAGTGCCCCAGTCGGGCAAGCATGTACACAAGCCATACATTTGAGACACTCGCTCAGCTCAAGCTTGTAGGGGTTCACCTCTATCGCAGAGGTTGGACACGTTCCAACACACTTCATGCAGTTTGTGCACTTCGACTCATCGTACGCGACGCCACCCAAGCTCA
>CAZIAF010000159.1:0-5192 GCA_964537625.1 uncultured Candidatus Bathyarchaeia archaeon | reverse complement strand
TAATCAAACCTCCCAAGAGATAGGTCGAAGAATTGCCTCTTTAGAAAAACCCACATTCTTCGTACTTGAGGGGGGTTACTCGAAAGAGGATTTAGGTGAAGACATAATATCACTTCTAAAAGGTTTCGATATAATCTAAACCTTTATATTAGTTAGTTATGTGCACGCACACTTTGGGTTAAGCCTCATCTTAACTATAACAATATGAAATCAAACTTCAATCTGATACTCAACATTGGCTATTCCAAATACAAATGGAATAAAATTTTAGATGGATACCTCCCAATCTGCTACTAAACAGACCTGAACCCTTATTGGTTCAAGTCCGGCCCGGCCCACCACGTTTTTGCTTGGGTAATCTCCTTAGTCTACACCAGAGAGAAAACGCCTTGAAGCCCATCCTCATCGAATCTGATAATAAGTTTACTGTTGTACTCCTATCTTCAAACCAGTTGACAGGAATCTCACATATCCTATATCCTTGGTGGCTCGCAACTACGAGAACCTCGGTGTCCCAGAACCAGTGGTTATCCTGTACGTATTCGAGAACTTCAAAGATGCTGCGACGATTAAATGCCTTGAAGCCACACTGGTGGTCTTGTAATCCTGTATCGAATAGAAATCGGATCAATGTGTTGTAAGTCTTCGACGAAAACCCTCTCGTCGTTGACCTTGTGACTACGCTCTCAGGTAACATCCTAGAGCCTGTACACAAGTCCCACCCCTTACGAATGGAGTCTATTAGAGGCTTAAGAAAACTGGTTTCGGTGGATAGATCAACGTCCATATATACGAGTATCTCGCCGTTTGACTCTCTGAAGGCGTGTATGAGTGCTCTGCCTCGTCCTTGCCGCTCATCACTATGTAAGTGTTTTACATATGGTAAGTTCAGGGATAGGTAGTTAGCTAATTTGTCGGTACCATCGTTGCTACCATCTTCAGCTACAATAATCTCATAAGAAGAAGTAATTTTAGATAGCTCCTTGGTGGCAACGGTGACCGCCTTCTCAAGTCCATCCACCTCGTTATAAGCGGGAAAAACAAGTGTAACTTCAATTGCCTCCATTTATGCTACCCCTAAAAAGTCCCATGCTTGGAACCACTTCAGGCTTCGGAAGTACCAGGATGGCGCTGGATAACCTGATATCACTGGGTAGAATGCAACGAAGCTGATCGTCACTACCACTAAATAGAGGATGATATACTTCCGTATCTCTGGTTCCCTCCAAAAATCGTTCAGGATGCCTGCGATTAAAAGCACGAGTATCGGTACCTCAGGGTAGTAGTAATAGATGTATGTGTCCCTTGATAGGAAGGCGAAAGGGAGGAGCTGAAAAAAGTAGATCACCACGAGGTACATGAAATGTAGGTGTCTATCCTTAATTACCATGATCAGAGCGATTAATACCGCGGCTAATCCAAACCACCAGATAAACGGGTTCCCCATAGCATTAATCATCGAAACTTGGTCACCAGGGAGATCGAGGAGGAAGAACCTCATCGGCCTCAGCATCAGAGGCCAAGTTACCCATTTAGATGCAAAAGGATGACTCGTAGGGAGAACCGCGTGGAAATTTAACATAAAACGTTGCAGATTGTATAAATCCATGAGAGAGTGTCCAGTCGATAGATACGGAATATAGGACGCGAGGTAGCTGAGGCCTCCAATAAGGAAGGATAAAAACGTCATAGCGAGAGGCTTAAGGATATATCGAATTCTATCCACCATCTTTCCACTGTCTCTAGATTGAAATAAAAGAGTAAAAATAATGAGGAATACTTGGCCTGCAGCCCCAAAAATTGATGTCCATTTAACTGTGATGGCTAATGAAGCGAATAACGCTCCAAGGAAGATAAATAGAAAACGTGGCTTATCTTTCTTTATTAGTAACTCGAAGTTCATATAAAAAAATACTAATGAAAGGGTCGAGAAAAAGACTAGAAATGTATCAATTATCCCGATCCTTCCCAGGGTAAAATGCATGAAATCCATAACTAATAGGAAAGCCGAAATTGCTGCAGCGAAACGGTTTTTAAAGATTAATAGCCCTGCGGAGTAGACAACAGGGATCATGAGTGTTGCGAAAACCAAGCTCATGACTCTCCATCCGAATGGGGAAAACGAAAAAATCTCTCCGATAGCTAATATCATTTTTCCCAGTGGTGGATGTGTCCATTCAGAGGGATTTCTCTGGGCGATGTAGTCTTGGGCTGCCCTAACATAATAGATCTCATCGAAGTAAGTATAGTCTTTGAAAGTTGGAGGATACTCGAAAAGATCCTGCTCGTCAACGAGCTTACCAAGGTCTGCATCACTACTGTAATTACCTTTTACTGATTCGATATGAATTGTTTCCCCTGACTCGTCGACAACCACAACTTCATAGATATCTTCACCAGTCCAGAACTGGATCTTCAACTCTTCAGTATTGATGTTCAGATCGGAGCAACTTATCCACTTATAGAATCCTCCATCGTTTAGGTGCCCTACATTAACCCAACCTTCACCTAATCTAGCTGATAAGACCGCGTTGACATTTTCATCGCTGTTCACAAACATGTAGATGGTTTTAACATTATTTTTTGAATATAAATTAAAAATAACACTATCTGGAATGTTTTGCCACCTAGTAGACGGAATTTTAGTGTTACCAATGTTGAAGGTGGCGACGGAAAGGAATACTATACTAAGCAATAGAATGATCGCAGCATCTTTCCTATCTATTCTCTATCCGCCACCTTCCCACAATCTTGGAGCAATATATCCATCGACTAGCTCCCTTTTTTATTTATCCGCACATTTTATCTCTAGTGTTAACGCTCTTTTTTTTCCGTTCTCGTAATAAGGGCTTATACAGATGCGATTGCGCGCGAGCGTTTCTTTGGCCCCCATGTCCCCAAACTGAAGAGTTATCCGGTGTGCACTCAAGATATCGCCGCAATGCATATGCAACCACCACATTTAAAACTCTTTGACACTATGTTAAAACAACAGGAACTTCGATAAGTCAAAAAGCTAAAATGCGTAACTGGTAAAAACTGCACCCTAAAAAAAACCGCCATTCACTTCAGTGAGTTCGATTAAGCGTAATGCTTCTTAACAACCATACTCATTCCTTCATAGATGCTGGAGGGACTTAACGCCGAGGAGAAGCGAGGTTTCTGGGGTGCTATTGTTGTCTGCATCGCCATCTTCTTCGCGGATGCGAGTCATAGCCTACCTATCCCCATATTCCCGAGCTTTGCTCAGGGCTTAGGCGCGAGCTTAACCATGATCGGAGTCTATGGCTCAGCCGTCGGCGTTGCAATGGTGTTACTCTCTGTCCCCATCGGTGGTCTCTCAGACCGGATCGGGCGGAAAGGCATCCTTCTAATGGGGTTTGCCCTCTTCTTCATCGTCCCCTTCATCTACTCTGTTTCAACTTCCCCTCTTCACCTGCTCATCGCAAGGCTCCTGCTAGGCGTCGCCATGGGATCCACATTCGGCCTCGGATTCATCTGGGCTTCTGAAGCCACACCCGAAAAGCTGAGAAGCCTCGTTCAAGGCCTTTACATGACTTCGATGGGTCTTGGCTTCACAACGGGGCCAATAATAGGTGGTTACACGTCGTCAATTTGGGGTTATAACGTCGCATTCCTAGCCAGCAGCCTGCTCGGAGCTATAGGTTTCACATGCCTGCTCTTCATAAAAGACAAAAAGACCCAGCAAAAAACAAAAACCGAGAAGATAAGTTTACGTAGCGCTCTAGCAGATCCTAAAGTTCTAGCAGCCGGAATAACGAACTTCATCAACACCCTCATGTATGGAGCTCTAAGCACTTTCTTTCCACTCTACGGCACCTTAGCCGGCCTAACCTCCTCAGAGGTCGGCATCGGCTTCACTGTCCGAGGACTCGCCTCCACCGCCATAAGGTTCCCCGCTGGCACAGCCTCCAAGGGACAAGCCGTCCTTCAGCTTCTCGTCGCTGGCCTCGCTGCCCAAGCAGTTGCCATCGGCTTCCTAGCTCAAACGACTCAGCTCAACTCACTCCTACTAATACTAGCTTTCCAAGGCGTAATGTACGGCGTATCCCTCACGGCAGGGAACGTCTATGTCACCCGAGAAGCACACCCAGAGCACCGCGGGGCTGCCATGGGCGTCTACCAGAGCTTCGCCAACGCCAGTAATGTAATAAGCCCACTCCTCCTCGGAGGAATAGCTGAAATCTACGGAGTCTCAACCTCACTTCAACTAGCCGCTGTGGCTTCACTGATCGGAGTCGCCTTAACAACCCTCCTGATTAGACACAACCAGAAGCCTAAAGTAAACTAACTTTACTGAGCAAGAAAACCCCATTTATAGGCCAACATTACCCTAACTCGACAGAACTCGCAGAGTCTCAAAAGCCCGTCCAGCATCATCCTCTCTAAACACGAGACTGATCTCGTTCTCCGTGATGCTTGAATCCACCACATAAACCCCATTCTGAGCCAAAACATCCACCACCATCGTTAACACCCTCTCGACATCACCTATTTCGACAAAGAGCCGAACAAACAGCTCCGCAAACCCACGCCTTATCACCACATCAAAGTCTCCAAGCGCCTCCTTTATCCTATCTGCATCAGGTGAATTAGTAAGAATCCTAACCAGAGTAGAGGTCTGACGCAGACTTAGCGTATAACTATCGAATACTTTGATTCCTAGCATCCTCCCAATAATCTCGGTGTGCTTCACAGGCGACGCCCGTATTACTACCTCCGTGATACCTGTGACAAGATTGAGTCTACTCCCTGCAAGGGGACTCCTCGGCTCCTCAGGCTCCAGTACCTGGTTGCTAAGCCTCATGATAGCCGTAACGATTGTGTTCGGATCGACCTCATCCCCAATGTTACTCTCCACTTCTTGCTGAATATAACGAGCAAGGGCACTGTAGTTCACAACCCTCATCCGGATCCCCCTGTAAAGATACGGGTTTCGAGTGATGATAATTCGTACTAAATCCTGTACACTTGATCTCCCGGACATTCTGACTCAACCTTGACTCTTGACGATTTAATTCTTTTGACAACGATCTTTAAAACCCTGCTAATTGTCAAATATATGACATATTGACATAATATTTATAAGTGAGCCACGTCAAACCTCAGATAGTGATAAACATGACTTGGAGAGTAAGAAGAAACTCAGGAAGTATCTGGGACTACATAAC
>CAZIAF010000158.1:2848-5193 GCA_964537625.1 uncultured Candidatus Bathyarchaeia archaeon | reverse complement strand
TCAGCACGGGCGGGGAGTCGGCTGAGATCTCCACCAGGTTGAAGTTGCTCATGGATACCCAGTTTCCTAGTCCTGGCCCCTCCGGGGGCTGGGAGGCTACCGCGGAGTAGTGCTGGGAAGCGTCGTACTTGTAGTATAGGGTGTGTATGGAGTCTACGCTCTTCTTGTAGCCCCACATCGTTGTCCCGTCTGACAGCAGGAAGTTGGCGTTCGAGGAGCTGTCCGTCCCGTATATCTCGGTCTCCGCCTCTGCGATCCCCGCCTTCACGTCCCAGCTGGACTCCTCGATGCACTTCAGGATGTAGATCAGGTAGAGGTCGCTGTCGACGACCAAAGGGTCATCCCAGTCTGAGCCAACGGCTGGCGCGAAGTACGAAAGGTACGTCGGCCCGATCAGGGTCTTTAGGTTGGCTATGTCTAGGACACCGTTGTGGGCGAGGGTCCACGTCTTGCCCCCGCGCACCCTGATGAAGGGGTGGGGGTCGGGTATGTTCACCGCGCCGGATGCCGCGTTCCTGACGTGGCCCATCCCCACCTGCCTGCCGCTCGAGGCCAGCGCCTGAGCCGCGGCGTTGAAGCTGCTGTCCGTGTAGGCCTTGGGCAGGCCCCTCGCCACGACCGGAACACCGGAGGCGTAGTAGATGAGGCCCCAGCCGTTCACGTTGCCGGGCCCCCCTGGGCCCCCGCCCAGGTTCTTAAGGGAGGCGGGGAGGCTGACCAGCTGACTCATCACGACGCTCTGGGGGAAGGCTGGTGAGACCATGCCCCACATGCGGCACTCCTAATACGCAGCCTGCATCGGGTGGTCTCTGAACCATTCAAAGATCTCCTGCTCGCGGCCCTCAACCAGGTCCGTCGAGTAATGGCCTACCCCCGGAGCCTCAACGTACTTCACCTCGTATCCGGCCTGCGTCAGGCTGTTGTAGAGGTTCCTCGAGTTGCTGACGGGGACGACGGTGTCGGATGAGCCGTGGAGGAGGAAGATGGGTGTATGCCTGAAGCGAATCTCGTTTCCCAACGGGTTCTCGTCCTTGTAGACCTGGGGAACGGCTGAGGGCGTTCCGCCATAGGTGGCCTCGATGGAGTTGTGAAGATTCGAGTCCGTCGTCCAATCGTGGAACTCTATGAATTCGGTGACGCCCATGATTGGGCAGGCGCTGGCGATTATCTCTGGGTTGAACATGGCGTACTTGAGCGTCCCGCTGCCGCCCATGCTGGTGCCCATCACGTGTATGTGGCTGCGGTCGATGTTGAACTCCTGCTCCAGCAGGTTGATGACATCGGTGATGTCAGACCGTGATGAGTCGGTGTACCAGGTATTGTAATTGCCGATCTTCCGGCACTCGGTGCATGCGACCATCCATCCGTTCTGATGGAATATCTGTCGGAACGCGGGGAAATATGTCTGCCACATATTTCTATCCTGGCCGTAACCGTGCAGGAAGATGACCAGCGGTGTTGGAGCCGAGCTGTCGAAGTGATCGGGGAGGTCGAGCCAGTAGTATCTCGTGCTCCCGTCGAGGCTTGCGGTGAACGACCGGTCTCCCCTAACCACGTTCACAGTTATGGTCCACTTGACACTGCTGATTGTGGTCGATCCGTCGGAGCAGTCTATCCACCATTGATACTGGCCGTTCGGTATAGGGGATGAGGGCCTGATTATCGTGGAAACGCCGTTGACCACGTTGCCGTTGGTGCCGTAAACTGTTGGAGTGCCTGACGGGGTTTTTTTCAGCCATAGTGTGCAGCTCAAGGTTGGCTTGTTGGGGTGGGTTGCGGTGAATCTGAAATCGGGCTGATTGTTCATCGTCACGGTGTTGTTCGGCGGGGATTCCAGGGTGACTGACATAGCATCCGCGCCTACAGGCGCTAGAATTGCCGACAGGTACAGAACCACTGCGAGCGAGACCGCTATGCTCTTGAATTTGACATCAAAGGACACGCTTTTTGTCTCTCCCGCCTTTTTCATTCGATCACCGAAAGTTATAATTAGTTTAAAAAATTATTTAAAATTTGCAGAACACAGTTACTGAAGAAATAATGGGTTTAAATCCAGTTAGTAAATCATGTATGCGAGGAAGTTAAGTTTAAGCTCCTAGATCAGGTTTGCCAAATCCCTAAACAGGCATGACAGAAGGGAGACGACGATGACCAGTTTGAGCCCCATCTTTAGTCCTCTATCCACCTTTAGATCATCTATGTAGGAGATACCATATGCAGCTAGGACCCCGACTGGGATATTGTAAAGCAGTCTGCTCTTGATTACAGTGTCTCCGATGAGGATCACAAGGGATGTAGATCCTGATAGAACCCAAAGAATTAGATTCGGTATCGTCCTCTCCCGG
>CAZIAF010000158.1:0-2748 GCA_964537625.1 uncultured Candidatus Bathyarchaeia archaeon | reverse complement strand
GATTTCTCCCTGAGCGCCTTCAGTAACGCAGCTAATGAGAGGAAGATTATGCTGAGCATCAGCATGCTCGTTAGGAAGTAAGCGTACATGCCCACGGAGAGTGTGAACCCCGACGCAGTGAAGAAAGAGGCAAATGTCGCCATGGAGGTATCCCGGGTGATCTCTCGGGTGAGGATGAAGGCTGAGGCGCAGAGCAGTGGATTGAGAATTATTGGGAACAGTCTAATTGCGCTGAGTGGGTCAAGCGACGTGATCTTCTGGAAGGCGAAGAGCAGCAGGTAGTATATTGGCCTAGAGCCTCCCATAGCTGTGAATATCTGGGATGGATCAGCAGCTATCACGTTGTAATCCGTCAAGTAATAGTCAATGTCCACACCGGGGTTGAGGTTCTCCGGATTGACCTTCGACAGATAGGGGTAGACCGCTACCGCTACGCTGAGTAACAGCGTCAGCACAAGTGCCAAGTAAGCTTGGGTGTTTGCCCCAGATCTATCTCGGCTCATCGCTTCCTTAACCGTGGGTCGATGGATGATGTGGTAGAGGGGTACAGCGATGCCCACGTAGGTATAGATTAGCATATAATATGGCGAGAGCTGAGCTACCAGGTAGTAGAGGCTCTGCTCGAGGCTCGTCACCTCTTGGAACGGGTCCCTGAGCCCAAGGGGTACGAAGACGAGGTAGTGTAGAAGTGAGGACGCCTCAATCACCGACACTACACCTAGCAGACCTATGCAGTATTCCTGGAATCTACGTCTCTGGTAAAGGAAGACGATGACAGAAATCAGGGAAACAACTGCCAGGGTAGTTCCGAGATCAAGAATCAGGATTGAGAGTCCGCTGATTAAGGGCAGAATAAGATACCTTGGCCCCTTCGCTGCTATTCCCATCGCTAAAACGAGCGTGAGAATCAGGAGAGGCAAGAAGACGGGGACGTCAACCTTGAAGACGGTGCTCTGCCAGAACCGGTGGCTCGTTGTTAGGTATTCGGGGCTAAAGAATTCGAGCAGTTGCAGTGTAGCAAGCAGGGTTACTAGTGAGGCGGCATACGGCGCAGCCCTGTCGAAGATTACCCTAGACAGCCCCGAGCACCACACCCAGCTCTATACTTGAAGGGCATGGGATCAGATAAAACGCGCGCGCTTAATGTCAAATAAATTTATTCTAACTCGCGTGCGCGAGCGAGGAGACTATTCATAATACGCGTACGATTGTTGCGATGCTTTTTAATTTAGATGAATCGATTCCGGTTGGGTAACCACTATAGTCACTTGACTTCGCCTCACCTTTATTGGCTTCATAGATGCTTATGATCTCCTCGGGGGTATTCTTTAGACTGCTGAGTAAGAGGCGGGTGAGGTGTTCCGGGGGGAAGATGTCGGCGAGCTTCTGCACGTAGTCGCAGATTCTCACTGGCCTGTTTCTATTCCACTCTGCGACATTCTTCAAAAATTGTCTTTGGGAGCTTGAATCCACCCTGAAGAAGAGATCCCCGAGCTTCTCAGCAGTTTCGAGGTGCCACGTGAACTCCCTCTGCGGGGAGGATTCTTCGATTGGCTGGCTTTCCTTGGCATAAATGTAGCGGATCAGGTCCTTTACTGTGACCCTCATCCTTGCATCGAATTTGTCCTTCGTCCTCACAGAGGTCACTCTCATGAAGTAGTGGGCTCGGTTCATCTCCTGAAACATTGGGTCTGGCTGAGTCAAACTATGATTCCCCTAAGCTCTTCACTGAACCGGGAGGCGCTTGGGCACCTGTTACCCATCTGGTTTCTGTTTAGGTTATCGGTGAAGGCGTCGACGGTCATCTTCATCGTTGATAGGGCCTCCACAGTCCCTACGGGTTCGCCGGCGACTATCCTGGCTAGGCATGTGAGGTAGAAGTTGAAGCCTATTAGTTTGGCCGTGTCCCAGGTGCTCTTCTTGAGGCTCTCCACATTTGAGGCGGAGCGGGTAATGAAGCTCTGTAGCTCCCCTACGCTCTTCCTAAGGGCCTCGCGTTGGGTCTTTAGCTCCTCCCTCATCTCCGCCGTCGCCTCTTCGCCTAGGCTACTGATCCTCGCCTTGTAGCCGACCCCGGGGGCCTCGAAGTCCAGCTTCAGCCCCTCAGCGACGTCCTTTATCGTCTTAGAGGCTTCCCTGATGCCCTTGATGGTCTCCGAGGTTAGCATGCCGATCTCCTCCTCCAGCGCCATCTTCGAACCTATGAGCTGGGACACATGGACGCTGAGGGCCGTGACTTTACTCTCCAGTCTAGCCAACTCCGTCTCCCTCCTCTGCTTGACCAAGTTGATGGACGCCGTCACGCTTCCGAGCCTCTCAACCTCGCCACGGAGTGTCGGGACGTCGAATCCACTGTCGACTATCAGCTTCTTGAACTCGATGATCTCACCGACGCTGACGTGCCTCTTGAGCTCCTCGAGTCCCCTGAGGGCCTCCTCCTGAGCCTTGACCTTCTCCTGGGATACCTTCTCCTTCCCCTCGGCTAGCTTGATCTTCTCGTTTAGCTGATCTAGCTCAACCGCGAGTCTGGTCTTCTCGTTCTCGAAGCCCAGCTTCGGCTCCCAGTTCTCCTCCAGGTCCCTGACGAGCCAGCTGATCGACTCCTTCATGCCGAGGCCGTGGCGCGCCCCAGCCCTGCGTGCGGTCTCTACGACTGCGCCGAGCTGGGAGGGTCTGAGGCCAAGGTCCTCCGCCTCCTTCACCTTCCCCGCGAGCTCGGCCCTCGACTCTAGGAGCCTGCTCGCCTCC
>CAZIAF010000157.1:0-5247 GCA_964537625.1 uncultured Candidatus Bathyarchaeia archaeon | reverse complement strand
AGGTAATGCGTCGATTTTTATTTGTCTCCCTGAGATTATTCACATAGTAGATGACACCGAGAAGTACATCATAGGTACTTGCGATTGATGATACGGACTGAATTACTGCTAACTCAACCATATAACAATCACTGCTTATTATTAGGTAGAGCTGAATATAAGGCTGCGGAATGCAGCTAAAGCAACAAGTTCAAGAACTAAAGATGGTGAATGACATCTAGGTCTACATGGAACGTCACAGTGGCAATGCACAACAGCGTTTCGCTAACTACTGCCGTGAGCGAGGCGTAGATGAGAATGAGGCTGTTATTGCGATGACAGTGACGTGTCACATTGACGATTTGCACTTCATCGAGAAGCAGGGACATGGTGCGGGTATGCTCACCCGTGAGCCGTGCCATATTCTGCAGAAAGCGGGTGTTCTGAGTGTGGGTAAGGGTACTGAGTCGAGTAAGGTAGATTGGGAGAAGGTCAAGTATTACTTATCAATCGGTGAGAAGCTCAGGAAATAGAACCATCACCGCATGAGTACACTAATCATGTTCACGGTTGAGTATTGGGTAGAGCTGAGGAGAATATTATAGCCCCCACATACACCAAACTTAAGGGATAGATAAGGGGTGTAGTCCTACTGAGTTGAATAGGTTTGGTCTATGACTTCGACACAGTGATTGACAGACTCCCTTCGAGCTCCAGGAAATGGAGCACCCGGAAAGAACGTACGGGTGTAGAGGACGTATTGCCTATGTGGATCGCTGACATGGATTTCGCGTCCCCGCCAGAGGTTGTGGAGGCTCTCAAGGAGCGGGCTGCCCATCCCTTATACGGGTACACCGAGAGAACCGATGGGTACTACAACAGCCTTATCAACTGGTTAAGTAAGCGCCAAGGGTGGAACGGGATCCAACGCGACTGGATTCTCTTCTCACCCGGCGTCGTTGCAGGTTTCAGCTTCGCGATCCAAGCCTATTCTCAGCCCGGCGACAAGGTTGTTATCCAGCCGCCTGTGTACTATCCCTTCAAGAACTCTATTCTCAATAATGGGCGACAAATCGTTGATAATCCCCTCAAAATTGTGAAAGGCAACTACGTGATGGACTACGAGGACCTCGAGAAGAAGATCGATGGCAGGACCAAGATGATCATCCTCTGCAGTCCCCACAACCCGATTGGCCGGGTCTGGAAGCGTACAGAGCTGGAGCAGCTCGTAGAGGTTTGCGAGAAGAAGGACATCGTCATCGTATCGGATGAGATCCACTCAGACCTCATCCTCGGACAGATAAAGCACACACCCTTAGCGTCCATCTCAGAGAAAGCATTTCAGAGAACTGTGACGCTTGTCGCCCCCAGTAAGACCTTCAACCTCGCGGGGTTAACAACGGGGAGCGCTATCATCCCGAATAAGAAACTCAGGGATGCTTATCAGAATGTCACGCAGAACAACAGCACAGGGAATACTAACATCTTCGGAATAGTTGCGCAGGAAGCCGCTTATACGAAGGGTGAAGCCTGGCTGGAGGAGCTACTCATCTACCTGAGAGGGAACTTCAAGTATCTCGAACAGTTCATTAAAAAGAAGATCCCCGGGTTAAAAGTGTACCCTCTCGAAGGCACATACCTCGCATGGTTGGACTGCACATCTCTGGGTATGAACGATGCAACACTAAAGGAATTCATGTTGAAGAAGGCGAAGCTCTGGCTCGACGAGGGTATCCTATTCGGAGTCGGCGGATCAATGTTTATGAGGATTAACATCGCCTGCCCCAGAAGCATACTGAAGCAAGCCCTCGAGAGACTCGAAAAAGCTGTCAAAGAACTTTAGCATTCAAGCCCGTTAATAACCGAGTAGTGGCTCAATCGCTCACTCGAAAAAGTAGAAATGATGCAATAACCGAACTTAATCAAATTGTCTCGTACGCATCAATTGAAACTACTTTACCGACTTCGCCAACTGGACTCCAAGGTTCCTGCATTCATTCAACACTGCTTCACTCGGCGACCCACGCGATTCCACCGGTTTACCCACCAAGGATCCGACGCGGCTGAAGAGGCAAAGAGAATCTCTTGCCCTGCCTCCTCCACCGTGGCTGTAGAATACAACATAGTTCTTCCCCGTGTAGCCTGTCTGGTTTCGGTTGAGGTACCAATCATCCATGAATGTCTTCAAGGTTCCCGCCATATAGCTGAAGTAGTCAGGTGTCCCAAAAGCGACACACTGGTATTTCGGAAAATCCGATATTGGAAATCTCTTTTCATTCGCGTTGTGGAGAGTCACCTCACATCCCCCAGCTTTTAATCCCTCGGCGACGACCTCAGCCATCCTACCCGTATTACCAACTTGCTGCGAGTGGTACAACACCAATGCCTTAACCATAAGCATCTGAATAATGGAAATTTCAACATATTTCACAGTATCGACTTCAATACAAGTCGCATATACAAATGATCGGAGGATGACTTGATAAAAGGTGAGTGAGCCGATTCTTAACCTCAACTCTTAGCTTTTTTCACCTTTGGAGGCTCACCCTTGAAGACATTCGCACCCGCAACTGGGTTGCCCGCGAGTCTCCTGAATGAGTTAATCTGACCTGTATGAGTTAGGGCATCCGAGAAAGGTCCATTGATCAAGTGCCAGAAAGGCTTTCCGAGTATCTGAAGTGTCTTCAATTCGTCGTCGCTCATCGTAAGCATCCTCTCCCTGAGATCGTATATGATCATAAGAGCCTCCTCCCTGGCCGCTACGCCGTTCTTCGGCTTCTTATAGGGGTTCTTGAGGGCAGAGCTGCTCACCCAATTCATCAATGCCCATACATGTATCACGAGTTCCTCAATGCTCATCGTGTCTTTTACTGGGCGGAAGGAGTAGTCCTCAGGCCTCAGTCCATAAGTAGCCCAGTAAAACCTGAAACCTAGCCCATCGAGTAGTCGTGTCAATATACTTGTGCTCGACAGATGATCTGGGTAACTTGGTATTCTAAAGTATTCATCCAACAGACAACGCCTCCAATTTATTAATTTGATATTAAGATTTTAAAAAAGCATACCCCATATCTAAGGGGACAAACCTCTTTTTTTTAATCATTCTCTGTTCGCTAGCTAGCGTACGCGAATTAGTGCGCACGATAGATAGATTGATTACTGAGGTAAAATAGGGGTTTTCATGGAAAATAAACAAAGTGATTATAATTCAATTGATGAATACATTGGAACTTTTCCAAAGGAGGTTCAAGAAATATTAAAAAAACTGCGAGCAGTGATTAAAGAAGCTGCTCCAGATGCGGAGGAAAGAATAAGTTATAGAATGCCAACGTTCTCCCAAAAAGGCAATTTAGTTCATTTTGCTGCCTATAAAAAACACATCGGGTTTTATCCAACGCCAAGTGGAATTCAAGCCTTTAAAAACGAGTTGTCTGCTTATGAAGGAGCGAAAGGCTCGGTAAAATTTCCGATAGATGAACCATTACCATACACGCTTATAGGAAAAATTGTGAGGTTTAGAGTTACAGAAAATAGAAGAATTGCTGAGGAAAAATTCAGAAAAAGAAAATAAAAAATCTATCCACTTGCCTAATCTTGTGGCGAGTTTTTATTTGAGTATCTTGATTATCTCCCAGTGATGATTTATGCCGAGTTATAGGGTGAAAGTAACTGTTCAGAAAAAGGTTGATCCCGCCTACATTTTTGATGGAAAAGTTCCCAATCAGGCTGGTAAAGATCATCCCTATCCTGTGTGTTCTATCGATGAAAAATCGGAGTGGATCGTTGAGAAGGACGGTAAGATGCCTGCTGGTTTCTGCAGCTGGGCTTGGAGGGACCTGTACAAGGATCTGGCTGTGCTCCGTTTCGGAGGTAATTTTGACTCATGGGTTGAGCCGCCATACATGTACACTTCATGCTCGGATGGGGTACGGCCAGTCAGCTTCAAACTTGAAGTCCTAAAAGACTAGAAGGGTATGAGGGACTAACCTAGACGAGGAAAAACTTCGCTCAAATCTGCTTCTATTTTAAATGAAGCACGCACGACATTATTCACAGTTGCCGGCGAGCACAATACTAACAAGCATTAGGAAGCTCCACAGAGGATCTGCCTAAGTCGCGACTCATCGATATTTGAGCCACTAACCACTATACCAACCCTTAAACCCCGGAATTGATCCAAATTCTCCATCAAAGCAGCGACACCCACAGCCCCTGCACCCTCAACCACCTCATGCTGTTTTATCACCATGAATCTGACGGCATCTCTGACACCCTCCTCTCCAACCGTTACCCAGGAGTCGACGAGTTTCCTGCAAATCGTCAAGGTTATAGGGTCCTTCTCAAGCCCACCATGCAACCCCTCAGCAATCGTCTCACTAAGTTGGACCTCGACGACCCTCCCAGCCATGACACTCTCAGACATAGCCGGTGAAGCCTTAGTCTGAGCCCCTACTACTTCAACATCCGAGGCTTCCTTCCAGACTGTCGCGACCCCGGATATGAGACCTCCTCCCCCAACGGGTACGATTAGCTTCTCCAGATCGGGTGTATCCTCAATCATCTCGAGTCCAACTGTGCCTTGACCAGCGATAATGCCTAGGTCGTTGTATGCGCTGATGAAGACTAGGTTTCGCGTCTCCGCGAGCTCAGCTGCGTAGTTCCTCACTTCCATGTAGTGGGCGCCATGTATATGTAGCTCGGACCCCAAAGCTTTGATTGCTTCTTTCTTCACCTCAGGCGCGTTGGAGGAAACCACTATCGTCGCCTTGACCCCGAGTGTTTTAGCCGCATACGCGACGCCTAGGGCGTGGTTTCCAGATGAAGCTGTAACAACTCCACACTGCTTATCCTCAGGAGATAGCGTAGCCATTCGGTTGAGTGCTCCCCTGACTTTGAAGGAACCTGTTAGCTGCCGATTCTCCAGTTTCAGCCAGACCTCACCCCCAGTCATCTTGCTGAGGGTCACTGATTTTATGATAGGTGTCCTAATCACCCATGGGCTTATCCTTTGCCTTGCGGCGTAGACTTCAGCTAATCTCATGGAACTAGAGTCAAGCCACGGATAGAAATCATAATCTATTATTCACATCTCGCAATCGCGCGTATGCGCGATGATCTAAGCTCTAATAATTGAAGAGTAGTTTAGAACAAGATACAAGTCAATGACGCTCCTCACGGTTTACGATGGCACTTCAACGATCGGCGGCAACAAGATCTACCTAGAGGAGAAGGGGAGGGGAATCTTCCTCGACTTTGGGATGAACTTCG
>CAZIAF010000156.1:0-5288 GCA_964537625.1 uncultured Candidatus Bathyarchaeia archaeon | reverse complement strand
ATCAAGATAAGTTTATTCTAACTGTTGTTGAATTTAGGGACAGGCCAGCGCGCGAGCATCGATGGCATCCAGTGGAGGGTCAAGGGTGGAGGCTCAGCGGAGCCCAGCGATGATTTTGCATTCGATTTCGTATCGGACAGAGATGGCAGGGTCTCCATGGAGAAGGTGCCCCTCATCGATTACATCAAGCAGAGAGGACCCTTCCAAGCAGATGGCTACGAAGTCACCCTGAGCAAGGATGGCAAGTTCCTCCAGCGGAAGCGGGTGTGAGCCTCATGATACTAGAAGCTGAGGCTGTGGACTTCGTAGGCGAGATGAGTCAAGCCACAGGAGTCAACGTCGCAATCGGCGTGAACACCTTCTTAGAGAACTCTGACCCGTTTACCCAGTTTACTGTTCTAGTAGATCCTTCTGGTCTAAGCGATGAGGATGAGTCGAAGCTGGAGGAGTACTGTGAGCGAAGAGACCTGAGATTGGTTGAGGCTTGGAATGATTGGGGTAGATTCTTGAAGATCTCGAAGCTGAGGACCGTATCTGTGTCTGCATCCTCACCCTGAGCCTCTACTTTAGGGGCGGTGATATTGGCGCATAAAAACGTGGGGCGGAGCAGGGGTGAGGCTGTGAAGCGCACACTCAGAGTAAGAGATAGAGGTTAAAAGCAGTAGTGTGTTCTTTTAGGTGATTCATAATGTCTAAGAAGGGTGGAAAGGATCCTGTTGCAGAGCTTCATGACATCTATAATAGGCTACACCCGCAAGTCCTCAGTGAATTTGAGGAGGAGATGCCAAAGTACTGGGGGAGTACGTGGAAATCCAATACCTCAATTGGTAAACTAAGAACGGTTCTCGTTCATCGTCCTGGGAAGGAGTTCGTTAATGTTGGTGAAAAGACGCCGTGGCCTCCTTACGAGGCTAGCCTCGCCGCGTGGCGCATGACTTTCAAACCCGACCTCAAGGAGCTTATTGAGCATCACGAGAATCTGGTTAAAGCATACAAGGATAATGGTGTAAAAGTCATAGTCCGTGATCCTGATCCATATAATCCGCCTTATCAGGTCAAGGCTATCTACACTGACGATGTAACACATGCCGCGGTTTACGGCCAGGTTATCCTTCGCATGTATGACTGGATTAGGAAGGGGGAGGAAATGCCCACCTACCAAACCTTGGCGAAGATCGGTTGTCCGGTAGTAGGTATGATCACTGGGAACGGCATGGTTGAGGGTGGTCCTTGCGGTTGGCTCGACGAGAAGCACCTTCTTATCGAGGTTCACTATCCACGAGGTAACACAGGAGACCCGGGTATTCACCGTGCCAATGAGGGTGGTCATGAACAGTACGCTAGAATAGTCAAGATGCAGGACCCAGAGGTCGACATCAGGCTAGGTCCCGGCTACGGAACCAGGAAAGGCACAATTCACTATAGCATGATCGACCGCCACACCAGCGTCGCTGACCCAAGCTTCTATGACCCCTATCTCGTTGAATGGATGAAGAGGGAGATGAATTGGAACTTTATTACTCCACCTGATGACCTCGTCAGCATCGACACGCGAGGCTTCAAGAAAGGCCCAGATACCGGAGTTGTCCTCGCGCCTATGAAGGTGATGATTCCAACCGGTAGTTCCAAGAGTGTAAAGTATCTCGAGTCGATTGGAGTCGATGTTGTCGAGGTTGAGTGTTCGAGCCTAGTTCGACCTAGGAATAGTGGCAGCATCCACTGCACTAGCGGAAGTCTTGAGCGCGATAAAGAGTCAGGGGATTAATATTATTTTTTTAAAAAGAATTAACAATCTGGTTTTAATCGATTATATTTGTTAAATACGCTGTTTAAAAAAATGGATTAGACTTTTTTTTCGTATTTTTCTCGGACCTCAGCAATTTTTCCACAGCTGAATCTGCCTTCGGGGCATCGACCAAGTTGGATGCAGTACGGACCAGAGTTGTAGAATAATTCTGGTTCAGCGGCTCTCACCTTGCAGAGAATCTCCTCTGCTAATGCTCTGATCTCCCATTGTGCCCTGTTGCATAAGCGGAGGCCGAAGAAATGCATTAAGCTGTGTCCATCTATTGTCATGAGTAGGTTAGTCTCTGTTGCGTTAGGCAGAACGAATCTTGCATCTTCCTTCGGGACGCCGGCTTCTACCAGTATCTGGTACGCTGTGCTAGCCTCCTCGATTATGGTTGTGAAAATATCGGTTGCTTTATCCTTCATCGAATCTGGAGTTACGACGTGTCCTAGAAGGTTTTTCACTTGTATGTACCTTTGGCTTTGTTGGCTGAAGCTAGCTACTCTGTGCCTTACGAGTTGGTGGCTGCAGGCTCTGCTGATCCCTTCGATTGCGAAGGTAAAGCCGAGGTGGGCGAGGAACTCCTTTTCAGCGACCTCTGAGACTGGGAGAGAGGCGATCAACTCTCTGCTCGCGGTGTGGGTAAGTAGCTCTACTTTCAAGGTGTTCGTCCTCCAAAGTCGTGTACCATAGGTGCCACGCTTTTTATTGACTCGAATATCTTCTCGCTAAACTCGTCTCCCTCTGACTTGTATTCGAGAACAGCTCTGAGGTTGGAGGAAACAAGCCAGTTCCTTGCACTTAAACGAGTGAAAGAGAAAAAAGGGTTCCTTACTAGTACTTTTAGGACTTCTCCTTCTTCTGCTTCTAAGAGCCAACTCAGTCTATTATGCTCAAGAATATTCCCGTGCTGAACTTCCAAGCGCCCCACTATATCTTTTACCTTTTCGGGTTTGACTGAGAGACTGTCGAAAAGGTTGGAGGGAGTCGCACCGCTCGTCGTTGTTAGCATCGCTACCGCGATGAGGGTCTCCAAGGCTGGTGTCGAAGCGACGAGTCGGAGCTTCAAGGTGCTACACCGGTGGCATACTGCTCTTCTTTGGCTTCGCCTTTACTTCAGGAGGAATATCAACCGCCCTCACAACGTTCATCGAGTTGATCAAGTAGACGGGAGTACCATCCGGTTCGTACTGATTGAGCCTCTTTACGCCTCGGACGATGAGTTTGACCTTGAGTTTTGTACCATCGCTAAGTTGGTAAACATTCCAATACTCCTCAAGCTCTTTGAAGTCGAGGTCCTTACTATCCGCGAGTGCATCAGGTGGAATAGACATGAACTATACCTACTCAGATAATCTAGTGCCAGATATTTCATCTTTAGCCTAGATCGAGGCGCTGGATCCTCTCTGAAGCCTCGATGCATAGATCACGTATTGCAAGTTGCTCCTCAAGAAGATGAATTTTCTCTATCCTACTCGTCGTTGCAGGAGCTGATGGTACAGCCTTGCAGCCCTCAACCTTGTGAGCCGTAATGGAATATGTGCCAATTTTCCTTGCCATATCCTCTATCTCAACCTTATCAAGTCCTATTAAGGGGCGCAGCACGGGAATGTTTACGACTGAGTCTAGAACATATAGGTTGTCGAGTGTCTGGCTCGCGACCTGGCCCAGGCTCTCCCCGGTCACGATCGACTTCGCCTTCTTATTTTTACAGAATTCCTCGGCAATCTTGTACATTGCTCGTTTACAGAGAATACATGTAAACCGTGGCTCGGGTGACTCGAGAATCCGCTCCATTATTTTTCCCATTGGAGCCGAGTAAAGGTAGAAGCCCTCAGAAGGGGCGAATTTTATCAGACTCTTGTAAGCGTCCTCTGCCCTCTGGATATAAGTCTTACCGACGTATGGTGTCTGGTCCATAAAAAGTGGGTAGACTTCTACACCCCTCTTCATCAGGAGCCATGTTGCCACAGGACTATCGATTCCACCGCTAAATAGAGCAACAGCCTTCCCCTGGGAACCATATGGGAGACCTCCGACGCCTTTGACGACTTCGGTGTAAATATAAGACTCGTTGTCCCTGACTTCCACGCCAAATGTGACGTCTGGAGAGGTTAGGTTGACTTTGATTCCTCTTTCTTTGTAAGCTTCATTTATAGCTGCTCCGACTTTGACTGCGACCTCTCTGCTACCATAGGAGAGTTCACCTATAACCCTAGGTCTTACAGCAAAGGTCGAATTTTCTCTAAGTTTGCTGTCAGCTATTTTTAAGGCGAGTGTAATGATTTCGTCGATGCCCACCCCTGTGGATTCTGCGGATATTGTGTAGACTACTCCGAAGACGTCGGCTACTATCTTAGCTGCCTCGGCTGTTACGCCGTCAACAATTATCCTACCGAATCTTCGTCTCGCCTTGGCCTCACAATATCCACGTGTTCTCAGGGCGAATTCGATTTGGGAAGCGAGTCTACGTTCCAAGCTACTTCTTACGTATCTGCTCTTGAGGGCGATTTCGTTATAGGCTGCTAGGATGGGCATATCAGAAGCTTTTATCCGGTGGAGCCTCTTAAGGTGCTCGGGATATCCTTAAAACCGGGGTGCCGGCTCGATCTAATCGGTGTATTGAATGTCGTTCTGGGAGGAGTGGGAAAAGCGAAGGAAGAAGGGAACTCCGTTCTTCTTTCCTGACCTTGAGAGGATGATCGATGAGATGGAGAAGGAGATGGGTGATTTCTTCAAGCAGCTAGAGCAGGACATCCCCGATGACCTAACCCAAGAGCGGATCCTACCCGACGGCTCCGTCAAGAAGGAGTTCGGCCCCTTCGTCTACGGCTACTCAGTCAAGGTTGGTTCAGATGGTAAACCTGTGGTGAGGGAATTCGGTAACATGAAGCCGAAAATCACTGGTGAGGCGAAGAAGCCTATGGAGGTCCAGGAGGCGAGGGAACCTCTCGTCGACGTCATCGAGGAACAGGACCAGATCAAAGTTGTCACCGAGCTTCCAGGTGTAGAAAAGGAGGACATCCACCTCTTTGCCACGGATAAGAATCTCACAATAGACGTAAGTAATCCGGAGCGCCGCTACCACAAGGAGCTGGAGCTCCCCTGTGAAGTCGACGAGGATTCAGCGATAAGCACTTACCGAAATGGTGTCTTAGAAACCGTGGTTAAGAAACGGAAGGATAGAGGCTCAGGACGAACCATAACAGTCCAGTAATCCAGGCAAGATAGATAAGCCGCCATATTGTTCGAAACCTATATATCGCGACTAAGTAAATCGTCTATCAGCCAATGATGTGAAGGCATTAGGGCGAACCATGAGCGATCAGAGTTACACTGAGGCTAACCCGTGCGCGCATAAGATTATGCCTATTAATATTAAATAGGTTATACTATAGTAGAAAACTGTTTAGAAAAGAGAGCTATTAGCCACATTTATGCGATATTACTGTACATACGATGTAACTCAGAGGAATCGATCCAAACACTTCCAGTGATC
>CAZIAF010000155.1:0-5289 GCA_964537625.1 uncultured Candidatus Bathyarchaeia archaeon | reverse complement strand
GGAGCAGAAAACCCTTGAAGCGCTTCAACTGGGGAAAAAGGATTTGCAGGAGACCTTGAAAATAGGCATGATCGAATACAGTGAAGGCATAGGCGAGGTTAAGATCGAGGGACCAGACGGAATGAGCATCACCTTAACCATAGAGTAACTATGATTTGGACGACCTTCATCCTGCATAAAATTGAACGTTTTTCTAGTTACTATTTTTCATCATTTTCTAGTAAAAGATAAATCCCCTGAAAGAGAGAAAGAACATCAGTGATGGTTAATTGGTAAAAATATCGAGGGAGAAACAGACAGCACTAGACTGGGTCGACGCGAACGAGAAGAGGATGTCAAAGTTCGACAAACAGATCTGGAGTTATGCTGAGCCAGCCTGGAGGGAGTACAGGTCCGCGGCAAGCTACTGTAAGATCCTGAGAGAGGAAGGCTTCAAGGTCATAGAGGGTACAGGAGGCATGCCAACTGCCTTTCTGGCAACTTATGGAGAGGGCAAGCCAGTCCTCGCCACCTACGCCGAATACGACGCTGTACCAGGGACATCTCAAAAAGCGGTGACTCGCGAAGAACCGAGGGATGGACTCAATAGGTGGGCTGCGGGTCACACCGATCCTCACTCAGCTTTAGGTACGACTGCCCTAACTGGGGTTCTCGCTGCTAAGGAGGCAATGGTTAAGCATGGCTTGAAAGGGACCCTGAAGATCTTTGGCGAACCTGCTGAGAAGGTGTGTGGCTCCAAGCCTGTTCATGCGGCTTGGGGCTACTTCGACGACCACGACGCCGCCGTCTGTTATCACCCCTCTGGCTACAATACAGCGTTATTGGAGACACAGAACGGTGCTTACTGGAGCGTGGTTTTTACATTCGAATGCCTCGAACCAGAGAAGTGGTTTAAGCCAATGGGGCAAATGAAAATAGGCGGCCACGCAGGCGGGAGGCCACCCGCGGCACTAGATGCTGTGTGCCTCATGTATACAACCACAAAGTACACAAAGGAAGCGATGCTTCCCCACAGCGCCTATTGGACGTTGAACGAGTTCGTAATGGTGGCCGGGCAGTGCACATCCGATAACCTGCCTCCAAGGATTGGTCAGATCCAGTATGCTTGGAGGTGCCCCACCCTCGGGATGGCCGAGCAGATCTATACTGTCCTCGAGAACAACGCGAGACACGTTGCCGAAATAACGTTCTGCAGACTCTCCACCAGGTGGGTGACGAAAACTAGGGTGGGCTTACCCAATAACGCTCTGACAGACATTGCCTATAGGAACTTCGAAGCGGTAGGTCCTCCTAGATACGGTGAAAAGGCAAGAAAAGTGGGAAGGGAGATCCAGAGGAACCTCGGCTTCGAGCCTATGGACGACCCGTTCACAGAAGCATGCCAGACGTTAACCACCCCTAAAAAGTATGAGGAGGAGATGAGGAGATCACTCGAGCCTTGGCAGATGCACTTTGGCGCGGATGACTACGTAGACTATACTTGGCACTCACCCGGCGTTCGACTCTACTCTGCGAAGGCGATGTTAAAGCCGCCGAAGTCGGAATACACGTATCCCCTCTGGACGAGCTACGCAATGGGGGGGATTCCAGCTACCATCGATCCTATGATCATGACTGGGGGTAAGGTGATAGCGGCAACCTTCCTCGACCTTTTAACTGACCCGGGCAAGCTTGCGAATTCGCAAGAGGAGTTCAGGGAAAGAACTGGGGGAGGGATTAACGGATCGAAGTGGGTTGCACCGCTTCTCCCCAAAGACTTCAAGGCGCCAACAGACATGAGGTGGCCGGAGTACGTCACAACCCAGCGCGGAGAGGAGTGGTGGATACCTACCCTCCTAGAGCACTGACCTGAGATCAATCATTTTAACTCAGAAAACCAGCTTGATCTGATTCGATTGAATGAAGAGAAGATGGTACCATTAGCTGAGGCTGAAAACGAAGTCAAGGTCGTCACCCAGCGCCTCGCTCTCCTTCACCTCGCTTATGCGAAGACCCTCGTCGAGGAGTTTGGCTGGAGTAAGGGAAAACAGTTGATCCTTAACTCGATAAAGAGATACGGAGAATATGTCGCGGATCGTACATCTAAAGGAAAACAGGGACTGCCTAAATATGGCTTCTGGGAAAGGCGTGAGGGGAAACCCGACCTCTGTGAGCTTGGAAAGGTCATGATAGAATTAGGTGAACCTGAACTTGGAAGTCTTTATTGCCTTATAGACCCTGCCAAGACAATGGCTGCCGATCCAAAAAAGAAGATGATCCACACAAAGTGTATGATCCTCGGCGACGAAGAGTGCCAGTTCGCTACAATCACCACGACGGATGAGGAAAGACGAGACTTCACGGAAAATAAAGACTGGACACACACAGACCCGCTGATAGACAATTACCTTAAGAAACTAAAAAGCTAGAATGTCCGATAGTTAGTGACAGCAGCTATTCCACCAAAGCTTCTCAAGAGCATCTCGCCTTCCTCTGTGGCGTTCGAGATGAGTTCGACTTTAATATTGGCTGCCTCCGCCGTCTCGATCATTGCCTCAATCAGGTCCTCTTTCCCCAGAACCTCTACGCTGCCTCCACATTTGGAGCATTTAACTTCGCTAAGAGTTGATTCGAATTCAACTGCTTTATCATTGTCTACGACGCGGTTCTCTATTGCGCCGCAGGATTTGCATTTAAGCTTGAAGAGTGTGCGGCGGACCTCTTCGCTGATGAGGAGGAGCTGGACGTTCATGCCTTTGATGGCCTGGAAGACTTCCTTTTCGCCGTAGGTTACTAAGCCGTCGTCTTCACCGATGTGCCTGAGGAACTCCTGTACGGCGCGGCGCTCGTCGTAATAGCGAGCGTCCTTCATTATCTCTCGACTACGATTGACCATCTCCTTGATGCCCTCGGGGCCAGTGTAACCTGTGTCGATCTCGGCGAGTATCTTATCTTTTAACTCGTAGTGGAGATAATTGCCCTTGAGGAAGTCCTCTTTGGTGGGACCGGGACCTCCGACGATGATTCCCTTGAGCCCAGGGACATTTCGGAAATGCTCGGTGAAGTATCCACCGAGACGGATATACCACTCGTTAAGGTGCATGTCGCGAAGTCGCTCGTAACGGCGACTTGATTGACCACCAGCGCGGGTTTTTCCTTGGACACCACTGCTGTACTGCTTGATCATCTCGGTCCGGTTCCCCTTGAGGAATCCGAAAGCGGCATCCTTGGAGTCGATGACTACAAGGCCGTAGATATCCTTCGCCGAGAGCATGTTGAAGAGGGGCTCTAGGAGAAACTGATGCTCGCATCGATAGTAGTAGATGCTGATGGGCTCTGGAGGAACAATGACGAAGGTCTGCATATCTCCAACGCCTAGCTGGTCGCTGGCTATATTGCCAGCGAAGATGGCGACTCCGGTGGGAGGAAAGGTCTTGAAAAGCTTAAGTCGCTCCATAACTTTGGAGAGGGCGTCCTGGACATTCTTCCGCGTAGTCTTCGATTTGATGTTGACGGCGGTCCCCCATTCGTTTCGTAGATCGTTCATGACCTCAGAGACGGCTTTCCCCGGTGGGACGTAGACGCTGACGAGTTCGGTGCCGCGTCCCTGAAGGCTCTCCAGCTGCTCCAGCATCCGCTGAGCCCGAAGACGGTCTAGAGGCGCGTTTCCACTCATCTTTCATCCACCTTGAACGCCTTCATAAAGAGGCAATACAATATATAGGTTGCTTTCTAGCCGTGGACAACTGTCCCGTGATGGTTACCCTGGACGGCGCGAACGATCTCCTCAGGGTCGGTTCCATCCACGAAGACGACGGGGATACCGAGCCGAGAGCAGAGCCTGACAGCCTTAAGGTCAAAGAGACCATACTCACCAGGAGCCTGCTTTAGATTAGTCACGATGATGGACTCCAGCTCTTGGAAGGTAAGATTGTCAATTTTCTTAGCGTTAGCGTTTGTCTTGGGGTTCACATCATAGACTCCCTGTACATCTGTAGCGTTGATGACTAGGTCGGCATTCATCGCTTCAGCGAAGAGGACAGCGCGATAGTCAGTGCTACTTCCAGGTTTATACCCTCCACCGACGAGAATACGGTCTCCGCGATGACGTTTGATCTCAGAGGCACGCCTATGAATTCGAGGATCGCCAGCATCACCTAGGGCGGCGATAAGGAGCAGAGCGTTGATGTGCGTTGCTAGGATGCCTAGGTTGTCCTGGAGCTCCCTTGTTGCGTCGAGTTCCTTCGCAAGAGCAATATACTGCCTGGCCGGTCGACCGCCTCCGCAGACGACGACGACTTCGTGACCAGCCTCCCAGATGCTTTTAATGGCTTCTGCATATCGCTTGTAAGAAGAGGCCTCCATACTCCGTGTGAGGAGGCTTCCGCCGAGACTTATGGAGATCTTCATCGAATTCAACTTCTGTTTAGACTGTCAGTAATAAAACAATTACCAGCCTACGAGGGATAGTTTGTCAAAAAAAATTGGTTAAATCTGGACCTTGTTGCCCCCGGGGAGCTCGGGGAAAGTGTCCTTCATCCGGCTCTCCGCTACCAGGGCTGCCTCCTCTGCGATCTTCCTAGCGTCCTCGTTAGTTGACTCGAAGTTAAGTGACATTCCCGAGGTAGCGCCTGCGTCCATGACGATGCCACTTAGGAGGTTGCTGATGTCTCCCATCTCCCTTGCGATCTGTGGGTTAACAGAGGCCATCCCCCTCATAACGTCGCGCATCACTCCGACGACTGGGAGAAGCGTATAGGCGATGTCACCGAGTTCGCTGACGGCTTCTACTCGCATCACGATCTGGTCGAGGGCTAGCTTTGCGTTGAGGGTGGTCTTCTCCATCCTGCGTAGCTCGGCGAGCTCGTTGGCGTATATGTTGGCGTGGGGGGTGTCGTGTTTCTGGTAAGCGTCAACTACCTTGGCGAAGAGTGACTTATCGCGCTCATTAAGGCGGGTTGACTCCTGATCCAGCTTCTGGATCTGAGTTTTCACTCTCTTCGCGGCGAATTCCATACGTGGCTTGAGAGCGCCTGGCGGATTGATTGCCTCTCTTACCGTTTTACCCATTGGTTGGCGGTCTCCCCTCTCCCATTGCTTACCGAAGGAACCTGACATAGTTATTACCTCTGATATCAATGTGTAGGCTCTCGGGATAGGCGTTTAATTTCCCATATCCTCATACAAGTTATTTTAATCATAAAATCCACCGACATATTCGCATCTTAATGTATTATTCCAATAAGCAAATCAGCGGATATATGCATATTTATATCAATGTGAAGTTTTTTATTCTAATAAATTGTCATA
>CAZIAF010000154.1:0-5474 GCA_964537625.1 uncultured Candidatus Bathyarchaeia archaeon | reverse complement strand
TACTCCTCAGTTTAGGCTATAGCTCTGATAATCTTTCCCAGACTAAGAAGCACAAACTTGGCACAATTCTACATTCAGAGACCTACCGTGACCTAAACGATGAGGATCTCCTCGCTGCTTGCAAGGAGAAGTGGACCGAGGAGGGTTATAGACGAATCGAGTTGACTGAGGGTAGACTTGAAGTACTTTACTCGACTTGTGAGAAGGTTCACGGGAGAGAGTTCGCTGAGAAAAGTGTCGCTCGGGCTCGTATGCAGGGCTATATCAGTCCTGTTCAAAGATATTTTGGTCTTCATTATCGAGCCGATTGGGTGTTGATGTCTGGGGGCAACTCGGGTTTCATGAAAGTTATCGAGGAGTCGGGTTTCGACTGCTTCAGAGACTATTTGCCAGAATAGAGGCGCGCGCAGCTAGTAGCTACTTATAGTCCCGTTTATACAATTCCCAAGAAATTATGCTGAAAATAAATACCAAGACTAGTATAATGAAACCAATTACGAGACCAATAACCGTCTCAATATTCATATTGAAATTTTGTGCATACTTCTCCATGAGCTTTACGTTTGAATTCACTCCGTGATTCCAATTCATATGCGATTCTACCATAATATTATAGGAAATATTACCTAATCATAATGCTGGTTGACATGCGCGCGCATGAAGTATGCATGATAAAGCGGATTTCATTACTTAGATATTTAATGAAGTTGGTATAAGCAGACTCTGTGGCTCGTGAAATTAAGGCCGTAACCTTTGATCTCTGGAACACTTTAGTGCACAACAGGAACTATGGGGAGTTCAGACTGCCATTACTCAGAGAGTTCCTTCGTGTGAACGGCGTCGAGTTGGATGATCCCAGGCTCCTAGAGGTCTACCAAGCTGGGTTCAGGTACAGCTCGGAACTTCATAGGGGTAGTGGATGTAGGCACGTTATGACTAAAGAGATCGTGGGTCACGTCATGGAGAATGTGGGTCTAAGGGACAGGTGCGACTGGACGCCAATGGTTAACGATTATGAGGAAGCCGTGCTAAGCGACCCGCCGAGGCTTAAGGATGGAGCTCGGAAGACCCTGAAGGCGTTGAAAGGTTGGGTTAGGATCGGCCTCATTAGCGACTCAGGGACTAGCCCGGGTCGCATCATCAGGAGGATCCTGGGCAACTATGGCGTTCTGAAATACTTTGATGTAACTGTGTTCAGTGACGAAGTGGGCTACTGTAAGCCGAACGAGGTTGTGTTCAAGGCAGCTCTCGAAGCGTTGGGTGTGGAACCCGGGGAGGCGCTGCATGTGGGCGACCTTGTCAATAAAGACGTGATAGGGGCGAAGAGGGCGGGTATGTATACAGCGTGGTTGAATACGAATGAGCAGGATTACGGTTTAGATGATGCGCCGGACTACATAATCTCAAGTCTCATTGAGGTTATCGGGATCCTGGAAAAGGAAAGTCACCGAGACCTTCGATCGCCTTGAATGTCAATATATCGGACACACGCGTTATCGAAACTCTTGTGTCGGTCCATAATATATCGTGCACGCAAAGTGTTAAATCTGCCCCTATTTTTGATTTCCCATGAAACTAGAAGGTAAGGTAGCTCTAGTGACAGGAGGATCACGCGGCATTGGAAAGGCGATAGCCCTCAAACTGGCGCGTGAAGGAGCCCGAGTTGTTGTGAACTATGTGAACGGCGCTAAGGAAGCTGCCATCGTCGTTGAGGAGATTAATTCCTATGGCGGCGAAGCTATGCAGATAATGGCCGACGTGTCCAAAAAAAACCAAGTCAAAAAGATGATCAGCGATGTAATTGAATCATACGGCGGAATCGATATACTAGTAAACAATGCTGGCATCTTAATCCCAACGAACTTAATGGAAACGAGTGAGGAGGAATGGGATAAGGTAATGGCAGTGAATCTTAAAGGACCTTTCCTATGCACTCAGGAAGCTGCGAAGTATATGATCCAAAGGAAATATGGAAAGATCATCAACATCTCATCGATATCAGGTCTAGGCTGTGCCCCGACCGGCGAAGGTTCATATGGATGTGCGAAGGCCGGACTCATCGCCCTAACCTTCGTCGCGGCGCAGGATCTCGGTCCAATGGGCATAAATGTGAACGCAATCGCCCCAGGTTGGATCCGAACCGACATGACAAGCGGTAAGAGCAAGGGAAATGCAAACGAGATAAACAAAAGAAAAGCGGAATTAGCAGCTATGCGGAGAATAGGCGATCCGCAGGATATCGCGAGCGTGGCTCTATTTCTAGCATCGGATGATTCAAGCTTCATCTCGGGGCAAGTCATAGTTGCAGACGGGGGAAGAATGGACTTCATCAGCCACGCCTAACCCCTAAATCATTCTCTTTATCCTAGGAGTCTCAGACGAGTAAGATGGTTTGTTGGCAGAGTTTTTAGACCATAAACTTATCCTCACCATAGGTTAATTCTAAACCGTGATTGTTTGTTTGAGTTGGAGACAATCAGTATTGTCGTTGCGTCTATTACTCTGACTGTGGGAGCGATATACTACCACCTCAGACTGAAAAACAACTACAATAGAAAACAAGCATTCCTATCATCCCCCCTACAGAGTAGGACGTATTCGACACGTGTACGCAAAGGCAGAACATTAATCATGGTCGTTGCTCTCGTTGGCTTCCTTTTTTTCGGTTTGGCATTTCGTAATGCAACAGCGACCACAGAATGGAGCCGAATAACCCCCTTAGGTTTCGACAGCCACGTGAGGTCTGTGGTTCAAACAAACGATGGAGGATACATTTTAGCTGGACACACGCAGATCCACGGTGGCACTGATCGTCAAGCTTTGCTCGTTAAGACTGATTCTTCCGGAAACTTTGAGTGGAACAAGACCTACGGAGACATTTACACAGATGAGGCACACTTCGTTCTCCAAGCGATTGATGGAGGATATATAGTTGTAGGCGTGTCATGGTCTTCAACCGTCACTGGCCACTTCTGGGCATTCAAGGTCGATGCTTCTGGAAAAATGCAGTGGAATAAAACATACGGAGGCCAATACAATGACAATGCGTGGTCTATGGTTAAGACAAGCGATGGAGGATATGCAATGGCGGGCTTCACAAACAATTATGGAGCATTAAACGGCGATTATTATCTTGTCAAGATTGATGCATCCGGGACAGCGCAGTGGAACAGAACGTATGGAACCCCAGGCAACGACGTGGCATATTCAGTCATTCAGACGAGCGATGGAGGGTACGCAATGTCTGGACGACAAAACGGTCACCAATGTTGGCTGGTTAAAACGGATTCTTCTGGAACCATGCAATGGAACAAAACATATGGAGACGTGAGGGTGAGTAGCACTGGATATTCTCTGATCCAAACAAGTGACACAGGATATGCGATAGGTGGCTTCACAGAATCCTTTAACGAAAGCAAGAACACGCCTTACGATTTCTGGCTCGTTAAAACCGATTCAAATGGAGAAATGCAATGGAACAAGACGTACGGAGGAGTCTCCGAGGATATCGCACGTTCAGTAGTTCAAACGAAAGATGGCGGTTATGCTTTGGCAGGTTATACGGAATCCACCGGCGCTGGCACCCAGGACGTATGGTTGGTGAAAACCGACTCACTCGGGAACATGCAGTGGAGTCAAACCTTTGGAGAAACAAACACAGATGTAGCAAATTCTATGATCCTAACGAAGGACGGAGGATTCCTGCTGGGAGGTAACACAGAATCTTTTGGACTTGCTAGTGCCGCTTTCTTGCTACTCAAGACGGATGGCGCAGGTCTGTCAACGCCGGGTACATCCAATCCTGAGACGAGCGCATGGGTGCCGCAACCTTCAAGTGTAGCGGTCGCAACCGTTGCAGCTGCTCTTGCGACTAGTGGAGCTTCAATAGTTGTTGCAGCAGCTATCGCTCCAACTGGAATGCAAAATAGCTTAACCAAAAAAATCGGTGACCTGATCCCTAATACTATTAAACAATGGCTAGCTGCCTTCATGGCCTCGAAAAGAAAACTAGAGATAGATGAACAAATTGGCTCGCCCTTCTTGCCCACTAAGTCGGAAATGATAGCATACGTCGTCTCGATTGTGGTACTAGGATTTTCTTTTTCTTACGTTAAGGTAGATACCCTTTCCCAAATTATACTAGTTCTTCCCATGATACTAGGTACTAGCATTATCGTGGGATTTGTGAAAACCTATATCATGATAGCGTACTCGAGAATGCGAGGTGTTTGGACTGAACAAAAATTATGGTATTTTGGTTTGGCAACTTTTCTGCTCACAACGTTAGTGTTCAGGGTTCCTTTCTCTTCTCCGAGTCGTAGTGTGCATTATGCACCTAAATTTACGAAGCGTCTGGGTGTAATTCTGTCTTCAGCTGAAGTTTTAATTTCGTTGGCTTTTGCAGGCTGCTTCTATATTCTTCTATTAAGCGGCTTTAAGGCGATAGGTAGCATTGGTTTGGCAATGTGCATCATTGGTGCCTTCTTCGATACATTTCCAATAGCACCCATGAATGGCAGAACTATCTTTGACTACAGTAAAACTCTCTGGATAGTTTTATTCACTGTGACTCTGGCTTTGTACACTTATTGGCTACTTCTAATGTGAAAAACATGAATCCACAGTTTATGATAATTTGTGCTTAGGCGCGCTGAACTTCATAGAGGGTCTTGTCCTCACGAGTCACGTGCGTGATTACCCTGTTGTATACGGTTGATATCGTTAACACGTAATAATATTATATCAAACGAGGAACGTGCACCCATCTAAGGGCTGGGTGGAATTCCGTAGCGCCCTACGCTTAAACCTCCATCCACGCTCACGACAGCTCCTGTCATGTAATCTGCTTGCGGACTGCAAAGCATCAATATCGTGTTTGCTATGTCTACGGGCTTTCCTATTCGGCCCCATGGGGTCATTTGCAATGTCGCTCGGTCATACGCAAGCTTTGAGGGAGTCTGTTCCTCACCTACGTCGATCAAGCCGGGAGCTACAGTGTTAACGTTGATCCTGTATGGCCCCAGCTCCTGAGCTAGGCATGATGCGAACATGACCATACCGGCTTTGGATGCGCAGTAAGCTGATGCCCCGATGCGTGCGACTTTGTAGCTTCCCGAGGAGACGTTGACTATCTTGCCACCTTCGCCTTGTTTGATCATTTGGCGAGACCCAATCTGGGAGCATAGGAAAGTTCCCTTGAGAATTGTGTCGATATTTCGATCCCATTGATCCTCAGTCATATCCAAGACGTTCGCGATCGGGCGGTCTGCAGCATTGTTGACTAGGATGTCTATGCGCCCCCAACGCTCAAGTAGAGCTCTGAACATGGCTTCGACTTCATCTTTACGGCGGATGTCGGCTCTAAAAGATATAGCCGTCTCCTTGAATTCACTAAGCATTTCCATTGCTGCATATAGCCGCTTCTGATCAACACCGTTTATCATCACCTTTGCGCCTGATTCAAGCAACATCTT
>CAZIAF010000153.1:0-5485 GCA_964537625.1 uncultured Candidatus Bathyarchaeia archaeon | reverse complement strand
AGAATCCATTTCACTGTCGGAGTCGGCATCGGGAGGATCAGTGATTAAGGGTTTGAACCCCTGCCTATGCACTCTAAATAAACAGAAGAAATAATCACATTCACCGATCCATAATTTACGTAATAGACAATTACATGCGTATCATTTCTTCTAATTACATCTATGATTTCAAATCTTTCCTGAGCCATCCCTTTTTGGGTCTCAACAGATGAGGAAAGGTTACTCTGTTGATTGCTCAAATTTGATAATGAGATGTTGTAGAGCATTACTCCCAGGGAGCTCACGATCATCAGGACCATCATGGTCGCCAGGATTTCGCTGACTCCCCTACGCGGTTTCATACCCTATAACACCTGCATACTGATAAAAAAAGGAGAGGGGTTAGAATCACTTTACGTTGAAAGTGATCTGTGTGTTATCTTTCCCAATTAATTTAATAGAGTAGGTTACAGCGCCTCCGGTGAACTCACTAACGTTTATCGTGAAGGTACCAACAGCACCTTCAGGAAGAGTAGTGGGGGCAAGGGCTCCAGTTGTACTTTTGACAGTAGTGGTTCCAAAGGTAATATATGCTGTATCATAAGTAAATGAAGAATGCCCAATGTTTCTAATATAAGCAGTAAGCCCCCCAGTGCTGCTCAGAACAGCAGAATCAAGGGATAGTGCACCCATCGTCTGAGGCGTCGTGAATCCGCCTAGATAACCCATCGTGTAGGCATAAATCACAACTCCAGCTGCCACGGCAAGAACCATGAGCAGAAGAGTCGCGATAAACGTCGAGATAGCTTTTCTTTTCTTGGTCACAATCATTTTCAAGACCACTATAATGAAAACAACATGGGTATATATAGATTCAGGAAAGTGAGATAGTTAATATAATTATTAAATAAATATCAGCAAAATAGTTACGAACACGTATACGGATATGGATATTATATAATTGATAAAATAAAAATTATATTGAAATTCGAGCTTTAGATAAATAAATTAACTATATCAGTTTATGTCTAGAATAACTGAAGAATCTTAAGGATCATAAATCCAATACTTTTAAATTCGCTTTCTAAGATGAGTACTCAGTTGTGCAAGTTTAAAGGGTGTAGAATGCATGAAAAATAGTATTTTCAGTGTTAAGCACAGAGGAATTTCAACCTACATCGCGGTCCTATTATTGATAATAATCGCCATAGTCGCGGGTCTACTCATCTACGCTTATTCAATGGGTTGGATAGGCGGTATAAATGTGGGGGCCGGCGGAAAAGCGATCCAAGTTGAAAGTACCTCGCAGTCAATGGGCCAATTACTGATCTACGTCAGGAACATCGGCATCGGATCAGTAAAACTGGACCCTGCACCACCATCAAATGCGAAAGTCTATGTTGGAAATGACCCGCAGAGCTTTCAGATTAAAGAGCCAGGATACGTCAAAGCGCTTCCTGAGAGGACAACATGTACAATCGGTCTGTTGATAAAGACCGCTTGGATCGGTAGCACAATCGATGTCAAAGTAGTAGCAGACGATGGAACGTTTGTCCTCACCACTGTGAAGATCAACCCGCCGAACGGGGTGAGTCACACTATTACCTCCACACAAGGACCTAATGGCCAGATCATCCCATCTGGATCCGTATTCGTAGCGGATGGGGGAAGCCAGACATTCACAATCACACCCAACCAAGATTATTACATTTCAAACGTTCTAATCGATGGAAATCCAGCGGGGGGAGTGACTTCTTACACATTCAACTCTGTAACATCTGATCACACGATATCCGCCTCATTCGCAGGAGGGCCATCCTATATCATCAAATCCTCAGCGGGACCAGGCGGAAGCATCTCTCCACTCGGAGACGTAATGGTGCCACCGGGTGGAAGTCAGACATTCACCATCACGCCAAACAGTGGATACTACATATCTGATGTTCTTGTAAACGGGGTATCTTATGGCAGGGTATCCTCGTACACCTTTTCTAACGTAAATACGAATGGTCAAACTATCTCAGCGGTCTTCCAGCTGGGAGTCTCACACACGATCGTCTCAACAGCGACAACCGGTGGAAGCATAACTCCTCTTGGCCAAGTCACAGTTCCCCACGGTCAGGGGCAGACTTTCATAATCGCTGCCGACTCGGGGTATTACATAGTTGATGTGGAGGTCGACGGGGTATCCATTGGAGCTGTCGGTTCTTACAGTTTCAATAACGTCATCACGGATCACACTATTGCTGTAACCTTCTCAGCGGGTACAGCCTACGCCATCACCTCAACGGTGACTTCGGGTAGCGGAACCATCACGCCGCTAGGTACGGTCTATGTGGTGTCCGGTGGCAGTCAGAGATTCACAATCACGCCCGCCGTTGGTTATAGGATCCTGGACGTTGTGGTGGACTTATTCTCCTATGGCGGCATAACCCAATACACATTCAGTGGAGTAAGCGGGCCGCACACGATTTCCGTCACCTTTGTTCCTATAACCTACAACATCGTCGCCTCAGCGGGTCCCAACGGAAGCATAGACCCAACAGGCACTGTTGTTGTATCGGCTGGGACAAGCAAGACCTTCACGATCGCGGCCTCGGACTCTACCCACCGCGTCGCAGATGTCAGGGTCGATGGAGTATCGGTTGGAGCCGTCCTATCCTACACTTTCACTAACATCCAAGCATCCCACATAATAGCAGCAACTTTCGCTGCAGGACACGCATACGTCATCACATCATCCGCCGGACCAGGCGGAACGATAAGTCCACTCGGAGGCGTCGCCGTCCCCGATGGAGGTAGCATAACATTCGTCATCACCCCACAGGGAGGATACCACGTAGAGGATGTCAAAGTAGACTCGGTCTCCGTTGGTTCCGTGTCAACGTACACCTTCAACAGCGTACTGGCCAATCACCAGATAGACGTCACCTTCTCAGGGGGTGCCATCACCCACCAGATAACCTCCTCAGTAATAGGTAGCGGTGGAACGATCAATCCGCTCGGCGTGGTCACGGTAGCTGATGGCGCGAGCCAATCCTACGTTATACAGGCATCAGGCGGGTTCCACGTCGCAGATGTCAAGGTCGACGGCGTATCAGTAGGAGCCTTAATGTCTTACACTTTCGCAAACGTCATCTCGGATCACACAATAGAGGCAACATTTGCAACAGGTCACGCCTATACCATAACATCGTCAACTGGAGCCGGTGGAACCATCAGTCCGTTGGGCCCAGTCGCGGTCCCAGATGGAGCAAGCATAATATTCAAGCTAACGGCTAACAACGGATACCACGTCGCGGATGTCTTAGTAGACGGCGTATCCGTTGGCGCGGTAGGTTCCTACACCTTCTCAGCCGTCGCTGCTGACCATACAATATCTGCCGTCTTTGCGGCCGTCCAATTTACTATTACTGCGACTGATGGGTCTAACGGTAGTATAAGCCCAAGCGGAAGCGTCCACGTCAACTATGGTGCGAGCCAGACTTTCATTATCACACCAAGCTCGAATTGGCACGTTAGGGATGTCACTGTGGACGGGGTATCAGTTGGCCCAATGCTGACCTATACATTTACCAACGTTGTCGCCGACCATACGATCGATGCACAGTTTGATTCTGGGAGCTCGATAATTATTACTTCCTCAGCTGGACCAGGTGGGACGATTTTCCCCCTCGGCAGCGTCTCGGTGGGACGCAACCAGAACCAGGTATTCACAATCACGCCAAATGCTGGCTACGTCATAGGAGACGTTCTTGTTGACGGTGTTTCAGTGGGTAAAGTATCCACATACACCTTCAACACAGTCACAGTCCCCCACACCATAGCTGCATCATTCACGTTGAACACCTACACTATCACAGCCTCCTCTGATGCGAATGGACAGATCAACCCAACTGGGACGGTCACAATTCCATATGGTTCGAGTCAGACCTTCACGATCAGCGCGAACGCGGGATATTACGTCTATGACGTGAGGGTCGATGGCGCATCCGTTGGAGCCGTCTTATCTTACACGTTCTACAATGTAGCTGCAAGCCACACAATTGTGGTAACGACGGCATCTGGAACGGCTCACGTAATAACATCATCCCTTGATACATCTGGTGGAACTATTTTCCCACTCGGACCGGTTGCGGTGATTAGCGGTGGAAGCCAGACATACACCATCACCCCCAACCCTGGTTACAAGATAACCCGTGTGATGATCGACGCTACAGATGCGGGGGCGATCAGCACCTACACGTTCTCCAATGTACTAGGGAACCACAGGATTTCGGCATCATTTGAGCCTACTAGCACGTATACGATAACCGTTAGCGCCGGCGCAAATGGGGTCATCACACCGCCCGGGCCTGTGAGCGTACCGTTTGGTGGAAGTCAGACATTCACCATCATACCTAACGCTGGATTCTATGTCCAGGACGTTTTAGTTGATAGTGTGTCGGTTGGTCCGATCACATCATATACTTTCTTGAACGTCCAAGCAAACCACGGCATAGCTGCCTCATTTTCATCGACGCAGATTAGTCGCATAATCACCACAATGGTAAGTGGGACCGGTAGCGGAACCATCTCCCCACCAGGCCCAGTAACCGTCCCATATGGTCAGGGTGTAACCTTCACCATGACGGCCGCGGGGGGAAGCTATCTTGCTGATGTGAAAATCAATGGAACATCAGTTGGAGCTGTTCTCTCGTATACTTTCACAAATGTCATTAATAATTATGTGATTGACGCTAGTTTTGAGCCGGGTTCATCTTATATAATTACATCATCCGCTGGACAGGGAGGCACCATCAGCCCTCTGGGCCAAGTGGCGGTGAAACAAGGGGGCAGCGTGACATTCACAATCACGCCCAACAGTGGATACATGATAAACAGCGTTAACGTCGACGGGACGTCGCTCGGACCCCTATCAACCTACACATTCAACAACGTTGCGGGCCCACACACGATATCCACATCGTTCAGACTCATAACCTACACAATCACGGCTTCAGCCGCTACTAATGGGCAAATAAGCCCAAGTGGACCAATAGCGGTACAGTACGGTGGAAGCCAGACATTCACGATAACTGCCAATACAGGCTACAGGGTGTACGATGTACTGGTCGACGGCCAAACTGTTGGAGCAGTCCTCTCCTACACATTCAGCAACGTGGTCGCAAGTCACACTATAGCAGCCTCATTCGCCTCTGGTACCTCCCACACCATCACCGCCTCGGTTGGAACTGGTGGAACGATCTCACCGGTCGGCCCAGTCGCGGTTGTAGATGGAGGAAACCAGCTCTTCACCATCGCGCCAGGTGCTGGCTACAAGATAGCTGACGTGTTGGTCGATGGCGCCTCCGTCGGCGCCCAAACATCATACACGTTCACAAACGTCCGCGTCGACCACACGATCCTCGCAACCTTTGCAGCCGACACATACACCTTAACTGTACAAACTTCTGGCAGTGGAACTGTCACAATCTTACCAAACCAGCCGAGCTACGCATACGGC
>CAZIAF010000152.1:0-5498 GCA_964537625.1 uncultured Candidatus Bathyarchaeia archaeon | reverse complement strand
GCGGATATAAGCTCTATCGTGCAACGCGCGCGATTATTTTTAGCGACTTCAGCTTGGATTCAATTGTTGACTCTTCAAGCCTCTTAGTCTTCAGATATGCTATGAAATCATCATACCTAAAGGAAGGGACTGTGGCGCAGAGGAAGGGATTCGAACCCTTGAGGCTCAAGGCCACTAGTTTTCGAGACTAGCCCAATAACCGCTCTGGCACCTCTGCCCAGTGATAGGAGGCGATCAAGCTTAAATATTAGGTTTCCCCGCTCAGCCTACTTATTGTGAAATATTCTTTGGCGAGCTAGATCCTAATGTTTGTCGGCATTTAGTCATATATGGATCCCTTGAGTTCATGATACTTCTCAAAGAAGGCTTGGCTACCTTTTTTAACTAGTTCTCGAAGAACGTCGGAGCCGAGCTCTGCTTCGATGTTCTGTGCAATGTGGTAACCCGCGATATACCAGAGCCGAAGGGGTTTCCCACTAAAGTGATCGTAGACGGTAAGTTCGGCTTCGTTAACTATTGTATCGGGTCTTTTCTCGAGCATATGTAGTTTCTCAAAATAAGTCTTTATTCGTCTTATTCTCTCCTCAGGATTCATCAGAGTTATGTAGTCTGGGTCTGATAGTCCCGACTCTTTTAATCTCAGCCTCATAGGCGTCAGGACCCCCATTCCCTCGAGGTGTGTCAGGAACTTGACGTTGTTGGCGAGTTCTCTGTACGTCTTAGACATAAGTTTCGGCGTCTCGTTGTAGCCAAAGTATCCTGCGTGGGCTAGCTCGTGCATAAGGTAGTAGATGGCTTCGTTGTATTCGATTTGGAAGGATGTGTGGTTGAGGTTTAGGGCTACATCTTCACCATAGGCGATGTTGTCGTAGCCAAGGTTGAGGTAAACTATTGTATCGAATTTGTGTCCTTTTGGGAGGTATTCTAGGATACCGGGGAGCCACCTCGACTGCTTCTGCTGTTGCAGGTAGTCTCTGATGTTTGAGGCACTTTTTATCGCTGCCTCCCCATTAGTTAATTTCTCGAGTTTCGCCATCCAGAACTCTTCAGGCGTGGTCCTGTTGTCCATGTTCGACCAACTGTAGTGAACATATGCGAAGTGATTCCCCGGACTAGCGACGAGTGATTTGAAGTTCCCCCTGGTTCTGTTCTTAAGGTAATTTATAGTTGAGTCGAATCCCGAGGAGTCGAAGACTATTCTCTGTGGACTCAACAATTACTCTCCTCTACATCGACCTGTGGATAGCGAGAAGATCGCTTAGAATGCCGTGTCCAGTCTCGACTCCACCTGCTCCCTTTCCGATGATTGTGACCGGACCTAGGCCATCGGTTTCGAAGGTTAGAGCATTTGTGGTGCTGTTTACACTTGCTAGGGGGTCGTTGAGGTCAACCAATTCGGGTGAGACTTTTGCCCTAACCATTGATCCCTCTCTCCAGGAGTGGGCGATGAGCTTGATCCTCTTACCCTGCTTCCTCGCAGCCTCAATGTTCTGGGGAGTGATCTTAGTTATACCCTCTCTCTCGACGTCCCCAGGTTCGAGCTCTGCTCCCATGACGCTATTGGCTAGTATCACAGTCTTCCCTACAGCATCCCAGCCCTCGACATCGGCGGATGGCTCTACCTCCGCGTAACCTAGCCTCTGAGCCTCCTTGAGTATGTCAGTGTAGGCCCTACCCTTCTCCATATTTGTTAGGATATAATTGGTAGTGCCATTAAGGATACCGCGGAAACCCGTGATGACATTACCGGCGAGGCCATTCATTCCCATCATGATCGTTGGGGTTCCACTCATCACAGTGCATTCGAACCTGAGTTGAACGCCGTTCTCATCGGCTAGTTTCTTTAACTCAGGGTAGGCAAGGGCGATTGGTCCTTTGTTACTGGTTATTACGTGCTTTCCTGCTTTGAGTGCCTCCTTTATGTGGGTGATGTTAGGTTCACCTGTCTCCAAGTTCGTCCACGCCACCTCGATGACGACATCTGCACCCGTTTCCTTGATAGTTTTCAAACTATCGAGCCCTTTTATTCCACCTTGATAATAATCGATCTTCCCCGTGTCATTTACTAAGCGGAGGAGCTCACAAAGGTCAAGACCTTTGGCGTCGAAGACAGACCCCCTTTTAATATCACTAACAGCAACCACCTCAAATTCGAAACTGTAGAGATCTCTGAGCATCTTCCTTTTCTCGAGAAGGACTTTAACGAAACTGGAGCCAACTGTTCCGAAACCAATTAACGCAAGCTTAAGCATACAAAACCTTCTTCGCTGGTCTTTCTGATGGATTGGTATTTTAGCGTTAGCTTCGAGAGCTTTGTATACACGATACCGATTTAATGTAACTTTATCAACTTTTAGAGAACTTCTTTACTCCGTTCCAGCCCTCCCTATTCTTAGCCTGGACAACATCTAGTGCTTCCCGACTAGAATTTAGCTTAGGCTGCATCTCTCCCATCTGTTTGAGCAGGTACTCAGCAGCTCGAAGCGTCTTTCGGCTTAGCTCCGAGTCAGCGAGGTCCGCGATGCTAACGATCAGCGCCTCCATAGTCTTCGGTTTAACCGGACTCACGTCCCCGTGATGAGACGCTACGACATGGATGATCTCTGTAGAGAACCCACGTTTGTACAGCTCAGCTACCAAGAGTGTCAAATGGTCAATCCGTTCCCCTAGGAGTGAAGTAATGTAACTTCCATCCCCCCTAGGCTCATAAGTATAGCATTTCATAACGTCGTGAAGAAGCGCCCCCGATAATACGGTATCCCTATCAACCTTCCCGCCATAAACCTCCTCAACGAGATCGCAGAGAGTAAGACTAAGCTTAGTAACACTTACAGTATGCTGAATGAGTCCGCCACTATAACTATGGTGCTGGTAGGCGCCTGCTGGGCACTCCTCCACGGGAAGAGAAGGCGAATCGAGGTCGAGGACAGGTTTTCTAAACAGATCCAGAACCTTCTTTCTAAGGCCACGGTCTTTGATCAGAGCAGCGAGTTTCTCAACCTCCTTAATCATGAGGATAACCAGCGGTGAATCCTAAAGATTGGACATGAATCATTTTTAAATTTATCCACCAATCATCCGTTACCTCATCTCCCCCATCTTGACGACTATAGCGGAGTAAGCCTCCTCAGGATCACTAATTCCTTGGACCATCGCTTCGAATGGACAATAGATTCGACCATCTCTCTCCTTGATGGCGGGAACCTCTGTTTCCTTCAAGACTAGAACACCACCTGTCTCGAGAAGTTCTCTTGCTTTCGTAGTGATCACTCCTGCGTGAACCTCCTTAGGGACTGAGTAAAGGATGAGTAGCGCCGCAGCCCGCCCAACGATCTTATCCGCGATGATAGATCCTTTGAGAACCGTCTTTCCCAATCTATTTATTGCCTCAAGATGGGGGCGAATACCTTTACTCGCGCTTCTAAACACAATCTCCTTCCCCTTCCAGACTATGAGGCACATTCCCGAGCGATCAAGCTCATCAAAATAGGTATCCAAGGCGTAGTGTCCAACCTAAGGAGCCGCTGTATAAGTATTTTATGAGCAAAATTAAAAAAACATTATTTTAATCATTGGATGATTTGAATTACGACAATTATAACACTTATTTTTATCGTAATCTTCATTAATATCTAGGAAACCCCTTCAGCCCATGCATGAGTGGGCTCTAGCTGAGGGAATTATTGCCACAGCGAGCAAATATGCTGAAGAAGAGTGCCTCGATGAGATAACCGAGGTAGATATCGCAATAGGTGAGCTTCAGCAGATTGAACACGACATCATCCAATTTGCACTCGACCAACTCAGGAATTACAAGATGAAGAACGCAAAATTCGTCATCAATAACGTCCCAGCCAGATTCAAGTGCCGAAAATGCAGCCACGAGTGGGGCTTCGACTCAAACGAACTCAGCGAGGAGACGAGTGAAGCTGTCCACTTCGTCCCAGAGATGGCCCACGTCTACATCAAATGTCCGAGCTGCGGCAGCCCCGATTTCGAGGTTATACATGGACGCGGCGTCTGGCTCGACAGCATCAAGGGGAAGCGGAAGGAATGAGTGACCCGCGGTTAGCAGTCATCCCAGACCGCTTCAACAAAATCAAGAACATCATAGCCGTCTCAAGTGGCAAGGGTGGGGTCGGTAAAAGTATGATCTCCGTTGCCCTCGCTCTAAGTCTCAGGGACCGAGGTCACAGAGTTGGACTCCTTGACCTAGACTTCACAAGCCCAAGCACCCACGTCATTCTCGGCGTCGACAACCTCTATCCCGTAGAGGAAAAAGGAATAGTCCCTCCCGAAGCCCATGGCATCAACTACATGAGCATAATTCACTATAGCATAGACGAACCCGTTCCACTCAGGGGAGCCGACGCGAGCAACGCCATAATCGAACTGCTCGCCATCACTCGCTGGGAGGAACTTGATTACCTCATTATTGACATGCCTCCAGGCATCGGCGACGCGACCTTGGACATGCTTAGACTTATACCTCGGATCAGTTTCCTCGTCGTCACTACTTCAAGTCGACTCGCATACGAGTCAGTACGTAAACTACTGGTTCTTCTTAGAGAACAGGGCATCTCGATCGTGGGAGTTATCGAAAACATGGCGATGAAGCATACCGACTACATAAAGAATGAGGTTGTGAAGATCAGCACACGGTATCTTGGTTTTCTCGACTACGACACTCAGGTCGAAGATTCAATTGGGTCTCCAGAGGAGCTCCGGAAAACCAGGTTCTATAAACAGGTAACCGAGATGTGGAGAAGGCTTTAGCCTCTCAAATCTTCAACTTCCTCCCCCTCTTCAACTCCTTCACAGGCATCAATAATAGTAGAGCCGACCCAGCCAATACCGCGAAGAAGTAAAAGACCGCGTCTAAACCATAACTCGCAGATATCCAAGCAGCCATGAAGGGGAGAATAGCACTGAATCCATACTTCACCGTAAAGTTGATGCCATAAGTCACTCCAACAGTATTCTTAGGTGTGATATCCGCAAGCAGCGCCGTAATCGGGGCCTGTGTCACATAGAATGTGAAGCCGAGGAGTACGACGAGCAGCAAAAGTACAGCGAGGTTACCTGGTACCCAAACGAGGGCAATAAGAGAAGCCGTGAAAGCGGCAAAACCTGTAATAATGATAACCTTTCTGCCGATCCTGTCACTTAGTTCACCGCCTAAGATTTGGGCGAAGGCACCCACTGTGTACTGTATCGTACTCAAACCTCCAGCGATGAGAAGGCTGATCCCCTTCGTTTTATTAATATATGTGAGGATCCACTGGCTGACCCCCGTCCATAGAGCGCCGCTAAGCATCACAACTAGGAGTACTAGGATCAGGTTAGTACGTTGTTCAGTTGAGAACATCTTCCTGATGGTTGAAATGTAACCTTCCCTTGGCGCCGATTTATCTATGGGCTCCGCTGGTACATCCTCAACGATAAACGTATCACTAATTGCCATCAGTAACCCGACTAAGCCCCAAAGGATGAAGGTG
>CAZIAF010000151.1:0-5509 GCA_964537625.1 uncultured Candidatus Bathyarchaeia archaeon | reverse complement strand
TGAGGTGAAAGTCTACTTGAAGGATTTATTCAGTCTGAAGGGAAAAATTGCAATAGTCACCGGAGGAAACGGAGGCATCGGCGAAGGCATCGCCCAAGCCTTCGCTGAAGCTGGAGCTAACATCGTAATAGCTGCGCGGAACGCGTCAAAGACAGCTGAGGCAGCTGAGAAGCTAAGAAGATTAAATGAGGTAGAGGTTTTGGAGGTTCTAGCTGATGTTCGTCAAGAGACGCAGGTTACCTCGATGATTGAGCAGGTCATTGAATCTTATGGGTGCGTCGATATACTTGTTAACAACGCGGGTGTGAACATTAGGAAGATGCCTCAGGACCTCACGGCGAATGAATATGATATGATTCTTGATACGAATCTGCGTGGCGCATTCCTCTGCTCAAAGGCAGTCTACCCTGCGATGAAGTCGAAGGGAAGAGGAAAGATCATCAACATCGGCTCAATGACATCGCTTTTTGGAGGTGCAAAGCTCATGGCGTACGGCTCCAGCAAGGGAGGGATTGTAGCTATGACTCGGGCCCTCGCGGTAGCATGGGCGCCGGATAGCATTCAGGTGAATGCTATTCTCCCGGGTTGGATCGACACAGAGTTAACTCAGAGGGCACGTGTAGAGTTGAAGGGATTGAATGAAAACGTCCTAGCCCGAACTCCTATTGGTCGATGGGGAGAACCTAAGGATCTTCAAGGTGCAGCAATTTTTTTGGCTACTTCAGCATCTGACTTCGTAACGGGTATAGCTTTGCCGGTTGATGGTGGATATTCAGCAAGTATATAATTCAGTCATGATTCGTACACGATTTAAATGATAGATTGTCAATCGATTTTCCTTTTATTCTCACTCCACAAAATCGATCTGCTTCCCAGACTGCCAAGTTTTGAAGCAAATCGTAGTAGTGGGCCTATAAAGGGCCCAAATTTTCATTATATAAGGCTCAAACCACTTCCGATATGCACACGCAACGGAGAATATTAACACTCGATTAAAAATTAAAAAAGTACCCATAAACTGCGACCCAAAAAATATACAAGGAACTCTAATTTCTACCCTAAAACTGCCTCGCTAGATGCGAACGCGCATTTTAAAAAAAGGAGGTTAGATGGGTCCTCTTGTGACCTTGCTATGCTCGGGTAGTACGTCAAAGACTTTTGCGTCGATGTCGCTTACCGCAGGATTCTTCATGAGGTCAGAAACAATCTTGCTTTTCAGATACCCATTAACCGAAGCCTGGTCCTTGAAGAGGTAAATTCCTCCCGCCATCTTCTTCTCGGGATCATGCAACCAGACTTTCCACTCGAGCCCCTTCATATCAGCAATAGGCTTGGCTAGCTCCATGAAGGCCTTCGCTAGGACGTCGGCGGGTATACTGTACTTCATGTTTATCTGGAGAATCTTCTTCGTCACAAAGACACCCTCTATGGCTGGGCGGCGACGCCGTCCTTCTTCTCGGGTATTGCGACGATGTCAGTTCGGCCGTTTGTCATGATTGAAGGAAGCTTATCCTCAAACATAGCTGACAGAGGCTTAGGGGTCTCGTAGACAACAACGATATTCTCAGAAACGCCGAATGGGTGGCCCCACATGACCATCTTCCATCCCTGCTTCTCGGCGACTGCCTTATACTCCTCCATCTTTTTATTTCTCTGTTCAGGTGATAACTTCCACAGTTCTTGTGACATATTCCCGTACTGGATGTATCCGTATTTCATTTCAACATTCCTTCATCAGATTTTGTGGCTCACACACGCTATAGAGAGCCTAAAAACTAAGTTGTCGAATATCCTATTAATAAGAATAATTCAGTAAGATGCAATTTATTCATTAGTTCAAAGTTAATATTGATTAATTAAATACAATTGTTGACAGATAATTTCTATTGTAAAAATTATTTTACAATTAGCATAATCGTGTCTTTTTTTAAGACTGAAATAAGATTTATTTAACATCGCACATGCGTGTACTTCTCTTAACTTTGCCAAGGAGCCCCATTAAGACCACTACCATAGCTGCGCTGACGAAAATAAATCTCCCCATTTGAAAATTGGTACTAAAATTTGAAAAAAGAAATATATTTACACCCATCAGACCTCCGGTGATCAGTCTCACATAGTTGTTGCTCGTTCTTAACCCCCAAGACTGGGTGACCCAATCAAGTACTAAGGGGATAGCTAAGAGAAAGAACACATACCATTGATTGACATGAGCCTTTAATCCTAAAAGATCAGAAAGAGGGCTAAGGATAAGAAGCATCGTTGCGAAGCCGAGTACATAGCCGGAGCAGCGTGCACAAATCCTCAACCTATACCCAAACAGATTCAAGGTGAACCAGTGGTTGTGTGCAAGCAACCTCCAGAGCTCCAATCAGCCTCTCTACTCCTTAATCAAATTGGACCCACAGTAGGGACACAGGTTAAAGTCCTTAAGGACCGACTTACCACACGAAGGACAGTTAAACGCGATAGGAGTAACTGGTATCTTCAAGGGTAATGCTGCCTTCATCTTTGCAAATCTACCTTTCAAGTCTGAGCTATAAGTAGCCTTAACCACGGTACCTCCACCCTCCACTTCCGTAAACTCGAAGTAGATGGGACCAGATACGTCTGTTAGGCTAATCAGCCGAGGCGGGTTCCGCTCTTTCTCAACGAACCGCTCCTCCTTGCCTCCTCCTCTTAAGCGCCTCATCACACTGTTGACGAGTCCTTCCGGTTTCTTCTCCTGAGCTGCGAGTCTCCATTCATCAATCTCTTTCCCTATTCTATCATATGATTCTTGAATGTTTTGAGCTGTATAGAATGATTCGCTCTCCGTCCCGGATTCTTTCGGGCTGCTACTCCTTTGATTCATAGACAAAACGCAACATAAAAGAGGTATAAGCAGCCAATAGACGTCGAAGCCTCCACCTGTTTCCTGGCTTATTAGTGATAGTATCATTACTTGTTCCAAATTACAAGGGCTCTATCCTTAAAAATACCTATCATAGATTTTCTTTATTAATCAGATATTATGAGTTTAAAATGATATAACCCGAATCTCTCCCTTTTCTTCCGCCTCGGTGCAGAGCCTGATGATCTCCCTAAACACTCTCTTAACGCCACTAGGGTCGATCTTGCGATCCGACGCTAGCTCCTGGACCTGCTCAAATACCTTAGCTTCACGTTTCTTATCAACTACGGGGAGGCCATGCTTTTTTTTCACTTTGGCTATTTTCATAGCTACTTTTACCCTCTCAGAAAGTTTATTCACAATCTCCGCGTTAAGCTGGTTGATCTCTTTCCTCAGTTCTAGAATCTCTTCCTCGTAGGAGCTCATTTTTTCCTCTCCATGACCTTCTGTATTAAGCCTGCTCTGATAGCTTGATCCGCTAGAACCACTGCCACCATCCCCTCAACAACCGGTACAGCCCGTGGAACTATACAGGGGTCGTGCCTTCCCTTAATCTCAGTAGGCGTCTCCTTCATCGTTGATAAGTTAATAGTCTTCTGTTTCTTGCCGATTGAGGGCGTCGGTTTGAAGGTTACGGTGCATCTTATGGGCATCCCGGTGCTTATACCCCCCAAGATGCCTCCAGCGTTGTTAGTTTCAGTCTTAATTTTTCCGTCCTCTAGAACATAAGCGTCGTTACTCTCCGATCCCTTTAAGGATGAAAAGTCTCTGCCTAAGCCGAATTCGACAGCTTTCACTGCGGGTATCGAATACAGAGCCCTTGCCAGTTCTCCTTCAAGGGTACCGAACACCGGCTCCCCGACCCCGGCGGGTAGGTTCAATGCCACGCACTCCACGACACCCCCCACGCTGTCCCCTTCTGAGGCTGCTTCCCTGATTCTCTCTGCCATTTTTTCCGCGGCCTCAAGATTCCCACATCTGACAGGATTGCCCTCAACATTAGACCTGATCTCGTCAATACTTACATCGGGGGATCTCACTCCACCAATCTCCTTCGAGTGAGCGAGGACCTCTACACCCAGCGACTCCATAAGCAGCCTTTTGGCGATACTGCCAGCTATCACAAATCCAGCCGTTATCCTCCCAGAAAACCGTCCCCCGCCCCTATAGTCATTGAATCCACCATATCGAACATGAGCTGTAAAATCTGCATGGCCGGGTCTAGGCATCCATCTCCTTCTCTCGTAGTCTGAGGAGTCTCTATCCCGGTTCCACACTAATGCACAGATGGGCGACCCTGTAGTGAAGCCGTTAAAGACCCCAGACAAGATTTCAACTTGGTCCTCCTCTTCTCTGCTCGTGGTAAGACTGCTCTGGCTTGGACGTCTCCTATCGAGCTCCACTTGGATGTCGAATGGTGTGAGCGCTAACCCTGCAGGGCAACCCTCCACGACTACCCCAACGCAGCGTCCGTGGCTCTCACCGAAACATGTCATCCTAAACATTAATCCCAAGTTGTCAGTCATCTTCGCTCCTCCTGATGTCGGCTCCAATCTTCTCCATGTCTTCCCAGAATCGGGGATACGATTTAGAAACACAGCCAGCATCTCGGATAGTAGTAACTCCTTCCGAGACCAGACCTAGAACAGAAAACGCCATTGCTATTCTATGGTCATTATATGGGTTTATCACCCCTCCCTCCGTTCTACCACCTTCGATCATCAATGCATCTCCCTCCGACCTCATCTTGACCCCCATCTTATGCAATCCCTCCATCATGGCGGTAACTCGGTCAGACTCCTTGAAGCGAAGCCTTCTAAGACCTCGTAGAACGCTAACGCCGGATGCTGCTGCACACAAGCTCGCAGTAACGGGGAAGAGGTCAGGTGAGTCGGAGAGATCAACATCGATTGCTTTAAGATCGGATTTCTCTACTTTTATTTGGTCGGTTACCCAGATCCGTGCCCCCAAGGTTTTAAGAATGCCAATTATCGCGGCGTCTGCCTGATTGCAATTTGATTTAAGGTTTTTAATGGTCACATTACCGGCTAGGGTTCCTGCAGCGAGTATATTGGCAGCTGAAGACCAGTCACCTTCAACCGTTGTGTCTACTGGTCGATAAAATTGTTTTTCGATCAGGTAGCTTCGCATATCGTCCGAGGCCTGAACGGTCACTCCAAAAGCTTTCTGGGCGTCCATTGTCATCTTGACGTAAGGCTTCGACTCTAAAGAAGTCGTTAGATTAATTCTAATTCCACTTCCGAGGGGTGCAATCAGGAGAAGAGCCGAGACAAATTGGGAGCTTATGTCGCCTCGGATATCAATATCACCACCACCTATCCTCGCTCTCCCCAACACCTTAACAGGCGGACACCCCCCCTTACTATTAATATCCACACCGATCTGTCTCAGAGCCTCAAGAAGGGGCTCGATTGGTCTCCTAGAGAGAGAAGGACCTCCTGTTAGTGTACATTCCCCTTCCACGAGGGAGCATAGAGCAGTCATGAACCTTAGGGTCGTACCCGACTCGCCACAGAACAGCTCCGAATTTGGAGCCTTCAGAGTTCCACCTTGGACTACCCATGGATCTGATCCATCAACTATACTAATGCCAAG
>CAZIAF010000150.1:0-5509 GCA_964537625.1 uncultured Candidatus Bathyarchaeia archaeon | reverse complement strand
GGTAGCCACTTCAGGGTAGCCGACTTCGAGAAGAAGTTGATACAAATATAGAAGTTTTTGAGTGCAATGGTTTTCAATGCTTTTTTTTTGGTTTCCTAGATCCATATTATTATAGAGATAAGTCAGCAGACATCAGAAATAGAAAATTATTGAAAAGGATCAAATGCTAAATACAAAAAAAGGAGAATATTATTCATTTTACTTGAATAGGTTTCGGAGCTTACTGAACTCTTGGATCGCGTGGAATTCTACCTCAAGAACTCCACCATAGTCATGTCGATACTTCGCCATCTTCAGGAGATCATCCGTCTCTATTACCATGAAGCTTTTGCCATTTGTGGCTATGGAATGAATTGGAAAGATCATATCCTTGTCCCAATTTTCATGCTTCTCGGTTCTTCTTTTCTCGATCTGTATCATTTTTTTCGAGTTTTCCTCGTAAGGTTCCATTAAATGCATAAACACCAGATACTTCATTTCAGTTACACCTCATACGCATTTCTACATAGGGTCAACTTCTTGGTTTAACCCTGATTGTAGAGGGGGGTTCGTGCCTATAGTGTTATCGGTAAATAATTCATAATTATAGGAATAATTACGGGGTAAGGTTATCCCTAGAGCGTGATTGTGAAATGTAGCCTGAGGTATAGGAATTAATAATAAATTGAGGTGTGCAAGGAGAATAGGATGCGTTGAATTAATTAGTAACCACGGTAAATAACAGGTAGGTGGGGGGGTAGTACATGAATCAAAGGAACACCCTAATCCTACTTACAATTGCGATTTCGTTAGCGGTTGCTCTCGGAGCAATCGCACTGCTTACACAGTCTCAACCACAAACTTCCGTTTTACCCAAAAATCAAACGTCTCCAACCAACCCTGCGCCTCCGTTAAATCCCACGCCTAATCCGACGCCCAAACCATCGACCCCCAGCGACAAGGCAACCATTCTACACATAGCATTATGGTTGAACACTACTGAGAAGGCTGTAACGGATAGACTCTATGCCAACGCGATATACGCGAGCCGAACACTTGCTGTTGTGCACCCCGAGGTGTATCTGAAGGGTGACCTACTTTTTCTTAGATCAATCAACTCTGTAAATGGTTATCAGAAGGCCTTCAATATCAAGAACGTCACAGACGATTACTTCACATCATCAAAGGTGGATGGCCCCCCATTCTCACTCGCCCTCGTCGACTTCAACGCTTACAAGACGATACCTTCCCTCAAGCAGTACCCAGAGGGATACCCTGTTCTCCCCTATCTGGACAGGAGAATGCTTACGTTAGGGTGCACGCTGAAGACCACGAGTTCTATGATTACACAGCTGGAGTTGGCGGAGCAATATTACTTCAACCTCAAGAGAACATTACCCGCTAACATCACGAAATTCATCATCTACTGCGATAATGAGAACGCCTACATTATTAACGGTGAAACCCTCACTTCAATGGAGAACCTTAAGACGGTTACCTCCATATCGGGTAACCCGATTCTGATCTTCAACGAAGAGAGTGTTTGGTATCCACTGATGGGTAGAGACGACGGAACGGTGAATCAGGTTCTTCAGCGAATCGTCAATAAGTATTCAACAGGGATTAAGCAACCGAGCCTCAGCGAGGATGAGAAGGAAATTCTTCAGCATCTGAAGAGCTCGACTCAGCTCGACTCAGAGAACCAGTATACACTCGCTTTACTCGCTTCAGCGCATATGGAGCAAACCAGTGGCTCCTTGAACTACAATGTATACATTCCCCACTGGGATAAACTTGGAATACCTATCCCCAGTGGTGAGGGGCTGTTCAGGGTTATGTATAAGGTTGCGAACTACCTTAGCCCGATTACTGCGCGCCTAGCAGCAGTGTCAAGCAGTTCGGATGGGAGAACCCTGCTGACCGCTATAAGCAAAGAGTACACCGCCCATACGGCTACCTTCTTCTATGCAGCAGGAAATGTCTCGTGGGGGCACACGTGGCCATGTGGTTTACTTGGGAACACAGTAGATGAAATATATAGGACTCGGGGGAGTCACTGCGTTTGGCAGGCGGCAAGCCTAGCGGCGGTTCTCGATGTATTGGGGATCGAGAACTACGTAATGGAGCTTGGGTTAAGTGACAATGGAGAAATCGGCAATGCTCAGTGGCACAACACAATATACGTCCCTAAATTCGATCTTGTACTCGGAAACGGGGTTGTTGAGACCCTTCTCTATAATCGCTTGAATACAGTGGTATCATACTCGGGTCCGAATAAGCCACGTTCGGTGGTCCGTTTCCTGAGTAAGGGTGTTGGATTTGCTGACCCGTTCCTCTCATCAGACGCTAAGATGAGATACTACTATGGTACGATTTCACCAAGTAATCTGAGTCAAATATTGAAGCAGTTAGCGAATGTACATGGCGACAAGTTTGAGGGGTTTATAGTTGGGCCAAGTTCAACCCACGCCATACAATTTAACGACATGATCAGCAACCTTGCCTCTCTTGAGGCAGGTTTCAGCCCTACAAAACTCCCCTAGGCAACTGAATATGGGCCTAACAATTTACTTTCCCTCAATTTACTAGTTAATTGATAGGCAGTGGCATAAAGCTTCGTGCTGATATCGAGCCTGCTTTCAGGCCTTGCTGTTAATATTTGAGTGAAGGTTTCTCCTAGATCTGTTATACCATAGATATGCTGCGACTAGAGAGATTGCGACAAAGATTTCCCTCGAATTGACGTAGTCGATGTTGCTTGGAGGTGTTGAAGGCTGGTTCACCACTAGGGTGAATGAGTCTGAACCATATGGGGGTGCGCTGAAGTCCAACTTGAAGCTTCCCGTACCGATTCTTGCTGTATCAATCCGGGTTCTGTATAGCTCTTTTGTATAATTGGCTGGTTGGAGACTGATTGCCCCTCCGTCGATTCTTCTAATAGTCACCTTGAAGCCGCTCTCAGGTTTACTCAGCAAGGACCCAGTGTAGTTATAAACTCTGTAGTCTATCGTGACAATATCTCCTGCAGCTATATTCTGAGGGGTTATTACTCTCTGCACGAGTCCGGGCTTATCTGGGTTCTTGTTGAAGTAGTTCGGGTTCCACACTAGCCTCACCCCGGTTGTGAGGTCGGATTTCATGTAGATGAATGGGCCAGTGCCCACCAGCTGTGTTAAGCCACTCATCCTAGGGTTGTCCTCTGACCAAGGCTTGTAGGTTTTGTAATCAGTTACATTCGCCCAGATGTGCTCAGGGAGGATGGTGAGCCATGTTAGATCATATATATGTCTGAAGCCGGGTTCGTTTAGATATATCTCTACAGTATAATCGGTCGGGGTCTTCACATCGGCGATGATATCGCAGATGGAGGCATAGCGTTCCACCTTTTTAGCTTTAAGGAAGTTGATGCAGAATTCAACGTCGCGTGAGGTAAAGGGTACACCGTCCTGCCAAGATACATCGTTCCTAAGATTGAATGTAAATTTCATACCTAAGGTTCCCTGAGGTGTGGTCCAAGGTTGTATTGTCCAATTCTTCGCCAGCACCGGCATATCCTCTTGAGTGACGGCGTCGAATTTGAATAGGGGACTGTTTATCAGCTCTATAACCTCCAACTCGCTTCTGCTACTCACTGTGCAGGGGTTGAGAGTAGAGAAGCCTCCCCGAGCGGTCTGTGTGAAGCTACCACCGAGCGGCTTCAAGCTTGTGTGTATGTTGAGGTAGGTCCAGGTGTTTGCTATGCCGTAGCCACGCATGTTGACTTCGCCGACCCATTTTGATGAGATTGCTGAAATTTTTGGGGTTGAGCAGACGGGGACATATGGGAGAAGCTCCGCGATCCTTGTCTGCGCTTCCAATGCAGCAAGCTGGACGTCCATTTTATAAAGGCTTGACCAGAGCTTTTCGAGATATGAGTCAAGTGGCGGGTCCCTTATCCCGGAGTAAGCATAGGTCCAAGCGATATCGCGGGAGGAGTGGAGGAGGGCATAGAGTCCAAATGGGGCACGTGATAACGTGACGTCTGCTATATAGATGTCGAAGTCTCGGTTCTTCAAAGTCCTCTCCTGGAGGGGGTAATACTGCAGTTCAACTTGGGTTGCGTTGATCCCTAGCTTGTTGATATAGTACGTCGTTACATATCCTATCATCCATAGGATTCGGTTATCCTCTCTTGTAGGGGTAACGATGGTGATGTTCAAGGGTTTGCCTGTTTGGGGGTTAACCCTCATTCCTTTGGCTGTTCGATTATACCCCGCATCGTCAAGTAGGGTCATTGCCTTAACCGTGTCGAACTTAGGAGCTGAAGTGTTGAGATTTATCCACTCCTTTGAGATAGGTGGAATAAAAATCTCTACAGGTATAGCCTCTCCCTTTAGCAGAGTATTACATGTGTAGTTCCTATCGATTATGTGGGAGATAGCTTCCCTGAAGGCTGGGTCATCGAAGGGATCTCTGCGACAGTTGAAGAATGCGCAGCTTAGTGTATTGCTTCCACCGGGTGAACTGTATATGTGTATATTTCCATTCGAACTGAGGTTAGCGATTGCATTGAACTCGTGTAAAATGGGGATCATATCCGCCTGCCCGTTGAGTAAAACAGCTACCTCGTTTGAGCTGTTTGAGGACTGGATCGGTTTGTAGACTAGCTCATCGATAATTGGACCCTTCGCCTGTATCGATTCAGCGCTCGCCTTAAGGAGGGTGAAAGAGAGGAGAGGTTCGCTTACGAGGAGGATGAGGGTAAGCCACAACGCAGATCTCATCATCGCATTATCCTCTACATCCATTGATTCGCTTGATCACTTTTGATCCACTACATTTTGGAGGAATTTATTTAATTCCGCCGCTGCCTGCGCTGCAAGATCGTTGAGTGTCAAACCTTGTGAAGAGGTGGCTGTGATAGATGTCTGAAATATTACGTTGCCTTGATTGTCTGTTATCTGCGCTTTTACTATTGCCACCGCGGAACCAGCGGTGTTTGGATCGGATAGATCCCCACTGACGTGGGTGTTGATCTCTACGAAGTGGGTGGGCTGGTTGCCACCGAGAGGGTCAAACACGGGGTGGGTCGAGGGGTCGACCTCCCCAGAGTCGATGAGATCCTGTTCACGTTGCGCGGCTTCTAAAGCTTGGGGGCTTGAGATTATTATCGATGGAGCCTGGCCAACTCCATTCAAGATGGAGTTAATAGCTACGCTTTGAGCACCATCATTCGCCACAGGGTTGTCCAGATTCACGCTGTATTGTCCCTGGTTCACTATGATTACTATCGGTGGGAGTGAGCTGCCACCTCCTCCATCTGAATCATCATCATTATCATCATCGTCTCCATCTGGGGGGGGAGTAGGTGGAGGATCTATGGGGCCAGGAGGTGGAAGCGGTGGCTCATCGGGCTTGCCCGCGTAAAGAAGAGGCAAGGTTGCTGAACTTAGCAATAATTCTAGAAGAAACACTGAGAAAATTGCCATTTCCCTCTGGCTCCTCATCAGGATAGACTCCTCCCTAGTTTTATCTGATAAAGAAGTATTAG
>CAZIAF010000149.1:0-5560 GCA_964537625.1 uncultured Candidatus Bathyarchaeia archaeon | reverse complement strand
AGCGCCGGCGGCATGGATTACTTGAAGCTCGCTGAGCTCGTCTAAAACAGCCAACTTATATTTTTAAACCCCCTTTTTTCCCCTTTTTTTTAAAAATATTCACTAGAGAATTTGGATTATTTCTACATTTTTTCAAACTTGATTTTACTTATAGCTCAAAACCAAAAGAGACATTCATGAAAGTCTTTGAAGTATACATCCTCAAAAAATACGCACGTGGCAAACATACGAAGTCTCATTATTCAAAACCTATTTCTCTTAACCATGAGGATCAAGGACGTCTACACTTCGCCTGGGCTGACAGGTTACTTCTTCGACGATTTAGAAGCGATAAAACAAGGAGCCACATTGGATGGTGCGATATATAACGGAGCACCTGTAACCCTCGGCTTTTCGAAGGTGAGGCAACGAGGCGAATCCGTTTCAATAATGCTCGAACTTGAAGATGGTGAGATTGCCATAGGCGACTGCTCAGCGGTTCAATACTCCGGAATAGCGGGTAGAGACCCAGTTTTCGCAGCTTCCAACCTAATAGACATTATAAATAATTTCCTTGCTCCAAGACTCGTCGGCTTAGAACTACGAAACTTTAAATCACTTTGCAATTGGGTCGATGAATTAGAATTATCGGGTAAGAAACTTCACAGCGCGATTCGCTATGGCGTCACTCAAGCCATCTTGGACGCTTTCTCCAAGTCGGAGAGTAAGACTATGACAGAAGTAATCGCTGACTCTTACGGTCTCCAGATCTCTCACAAAATGATACCGATGTTCTCCCAGAGTGGAGGCGAAAGGTACTCAAACGTAGATAAAATGATCCTCAAGGGGGTAAAGGTCCTACCTCATGGCCTCATAAACAGCCCAAAGCTCGTAGGATCCAATGGAAGAGACCTCATCGAGTATGTAGAATGGGTCAAAGATCGCATTATTAAAATTGGGGGCGAGGATTACTCGGCAACTATTCTTCTCGGCGTTTATGGGACGCTAGGCGAGGTCTTTAACAACAACCTCGAAACAGTGGCGCACTATCTCACTCAACTAGAGAAGACTGCACAACCTTTTCCGCTCTGGATAGAAACACCAATCTTGGCAGCGAGTAAAAACAGGCAAATCGAAGAATCGAAGTCCCTTAAAACCCATTTAGAGAAACTCGACTCAAAAGTCAAAATAGTTGCAGATGAATGGTGCACAAGCCTCGACGACGTGAAAACTTTCTGCGACGAAAGAGCAGCCGACGTCATTAACATTATGACCCCACAATTCGGGACGATCAATAACGCCGTGGAGGCTGTGCTCTACTGTAAGAAAAGCGGAGTAGGAGCATACGTTGCAGGGTCATGTAACGAGACCGATATATCGGCCCGAGTATCAGCCCATATCGCCCTTGCGACTAACGCTGAATTAGTAGCAGCGAAGCCAGGGATGGGTGTGGATGAGGGAATCATGATAGTTTATAATGAGATGCAGAGAACCCTAGCGATGATAGCTAAACGTAGGAGATAAGGGATCTAAACACGCGTGCGCGTAATGTTGTCAACGAGGCCTATTCGCCTCGTTTCGAGGGTGTTTTTCATATTCGTTTGTTAGACTCTCGCGCGCCCCTCTCCGAGAGCTAGTTTCGCCTGTTTTTCGCTCGGGTGTGTTGCACCCTCGCTAGAAAGGGTTAGGATACCTTCGGTGGGATGTTACCACTAACCATAGCCCGACCCGTGCTTCGTATGGGTACCAAGGACAGATGAATGAAGAGGTAGGGACATGCGCCAGAAGGAACTAGGCAGATTGCGCATGCAAGAAAGCTGTGCATGATTATACTATCTATATCGATACTCTAATCCTCATCGTCTTTCTCGTCTTCCAGGCATTCGTCCTCCAGTGGTGAGTGCGTGCGATTGATAAGATCCTTGAGATATTTGTCGAACCATAGTAATATGTGCTGAAGCCTCTCCACCCTATGCTTAGGCTCACCAGACCTGGAGAGCTCATGAGTCTCCCCTGGGAATCTCACGAACTCAACGACCCTTCCTAGCTTCTTCAGCGCTGTGAAAAGCTGTTCTGCCTGTTCAATGGGACAGCGAAAGTCCAGCTCAGATTGTATAAGCAGAAATGGCGTCTTGATGTTCTTCACGTAGGAGATGGGGGACTTTTCCATAATAACTTGAAGGTTGTCCCAGGGGTCTTTACCCCAGGAGATATCATGCCCCATCCAACCTTCATCACAGGTTCCAAAGTAACTGTACCAGTTCGTGATGCTTCTCATCGAGACGGCTGCCTTAAACCTGTCTGTATGACCTACAACCCAGTTCGTCATGAAGCCTCCATAGGAGCCCCCTGCGACCCCCAGTTTATTGGAGTCAACGAAGGGATAGGTCGCGATGACGTAGTCAACAGCCTCCATGATGTCCTGGTAGTCCCGCTCACCCCAGTGGCCTGAGATCTGAGCAGCGAAGGACTCACCGTACCCGGTGCTCCCCCTAGGATTAGTGTACACTACCACATAGCCGTGTTCGGCGAGGACTTGAAACTCATGCTCAGCTGCTGTGAGCTTATACCCATATGAGCCAAATTGTGGACCACCATGAATCTCGATGATCGTCGGGTACTTCTTACCCTCCTTGAAGCTGTGGGGCTTGATAAGCCAGCCTTGAACTCTTATCCCATCGCTAGCTGTAAACCAGAACTCCTCGGGTTCTCGGAGCTTCAACCTACTCAGAAGCCCACTATTCATGGTTGTGACACGCCTCATGCCTCTCTCATCCCTTAGCCAAAGCTCCGAAGGCGTCATGGTGTCTGTAGCGTCGAAGGCGATGATGGACCCTGTCTTGTCGAGGCTGAACTCCCCGACAACCATCTTACCCTCTATAACCTGTTCAACATGCTTATCGAGGCTTACTCTGAAGAGGGGAGAACTACCGTGATAGTCGATCTTGAAATATATATATCTTGAATCAGGAGACCACTTTAACACCCTCATCGACCCTGGTGGGGATTCGCCTGCGATTGGCATTTCATCAAAGTTGGGCGTAAGGTTCTGCGACTCACCGCCTTCAACATGTAGAATCCAGATGTCATTCTTTTTGAAAAATACCAGGTTTGGATCATCTATCACTCGCCCCGTGAAGGCGATGTATTTCCCGTCAGGAGACCATCCTAAGGCTTCTACTGAGCTGAAGCTCTTCATTAGAGGTTTTGGTGTACCTCCATCAGAGGGGATGATATAGATATTCTTGAAGTAAGAGATGTCAGCATCCTCCTCCAGATTTGAGACGAATGCTATACGCCTCCCATCTGGGGCCCATACAGCTGTATCCACATCGAACTCACCGTCTGTAAGCTGCCTCACCTTACCGCCTTCTGAAGGGACGGAGAACAAGTGCGACCGCTTGCCTTGAGTAAATGAGCCTCCATAGTTTTTGTATTTTATTCTCCTGATGACTTTCACATCACTGTCCTTTACCCTCTCGCCCTTAAAGACTCTGGAGGTGAATAAGCTGGGCTTACCATCTGGCCACCAACCAGGACGGTGGACTCCCTCTTCCACATATGCGAGGCATCTTGCCTCACCCCCATTGATAGGGATCGTCCAAACCTGCATCTCTCTCTTCCTGCTTTCTTCCTTCTCCAACCCGCTGACGCGGTTAGACAGGAATAATGTGGTCTTACCGTCGGGAGACCATCGGGGATAAATGTCGTTGCATTTACCGAAGGTAAACTGCCTTGGACTCTTCTCTTCTAGGGACTGAAGCCATAAGTGGCGGTCGTATTTATTCTCCTCCATATTTATCGTGGTATAAGTGAAAAGCACCACATCTCCGTTAGGGGAGATCTGTGGGTCGGAAACGGGTTGTTGAGGAAAGATCGACATAATCCTGTAATCTTCCATTTTTTTCAACGCAAACAATAAAAAATACTCCAATTCTCCTAAAAGGTTATCGTCATGCAGGATTATCACAATTTTTTTTACAAGTTAATATTCTAATCCATTCGAGCATGCGTGATCGTTAATCGGTCTTAGGAGCAACATTACTGTTTTGGGCTCAGTTGTAGTGTCTTAAACCATGATATTTGCTTCATCGCCTTCTTCCATATATCCGACGCTAATCGAGACCGCTTGATGCTCCGCGTTGAATCCTATCTGACCCTTTCTATCGATGGCGACAAGGCTTCCTCTATTGAGGACAAGATCGAGTCTCTCTAGGGCATATTTAGTTACAGAATTTGTAGCATGCTCCGCTGAGAAACCCTCTCTCATTAGGTCACAAACGCGTCTCGTTAATCCGCCGAGGCGCATATTCTCCTCACCACGGATGCTCGCGGTGGATGCGGCTCCACTTAAATTATCTGCATAGGCACCGCAGCCGATTATTGGGCTATCCCCAATTCTCCCAGGTATGGCGAAAGCCCAGCCACCTGTTGAGGCACCAGCAGCGTAATTGCCCCTCTTATCTAAGGCTGTTGCTGACACTGTTCCGTGTTCACTCGAATCATTATATTTCTTTAGAACAGCTTCAAGTCTTCCCTCAACTAAGAGTCTGCAGATAACCTTCGCTGTATTCGGGGATTCTTCCAGGATCTCCTTAACTACTCCTTCATCAATTATGGCCTGAATGACCCTATCATATTTTTTCCTCTTTTCAAACGTCCTTGGGTCATAATTGACCATTATTGAGTCATCATATTCCGCTAATTTTTTTGCGAATTCCTCAGCGCCTTCTCCAACTAATAGTACATTTGATGTTCGCTCCATAACCCTTCTCGCTAAGGTTATTGGATTCTTGACTCCTCTAACTGAGCCTACTGCCCCTGCCTTTAGTTTGGACCCATCCATTATAGAGGCGTCCATCAGGATTAGCCCGAATAGGTTTATGTCGCATCCGGTTCCAGCGTCAAAGATGGGGTTGTCCTCCATTGATCTAATCGCTAATTCAACAGCGTCAACTGATGTAAGTCCATTCTCCAGCCCCTCAGCCCCTACGTTTACGGCTTGTAGAATTCCTTCCTGGTTGGGTGTGCTAGCGTTAGCGATAATAGACCATTTCAAGAAAAATCACACTGCGATTTTTTAGTAGATGGAAACCCCTTCCTCTTTAATGTGATTTATGTACCAATCTATCGCCTTTTTAGTGATTGGGCCAGTATCTCCTTCGCCTATTATTCGCTCATCGATCTCAATTATTCCGTGGATCTCAGCCCCTGTGCCGCAAAGAAAAACCTCGTCTGCGCTATATAGATCTTGAAGTGTAAGGTTTCGCTCCTCTACCTTGAGGCCAGCTTCCCTATACATCTTCATCAATATTTCGCGAGTTATGCCGTTTAATGCGTGCGCAAGTGTTGGAGTGTAGACTGCTCCCTTCTTAATTATGAATATATTTGCCATTGACACCTCTGCTACAAATCCGTCTTTATCTAACATTATCGCATAATCTACACCAGATCTCTTGGCCTCTAGCGAGGCTAAGCACAGGTCGAGTCGACTATTTGTGTTAATTTGTGGTTCTATCGAGTCACATGGGGCTCTTCTTATCGCTGGTACAGCGGCTGGTGCGTTTTTGCCATTAGCTGA
>CAZIAF010000148.1:0-5562 GCA_964537625.1 uncultured Candidatus Bathyarchaeia archaeon | reverse complement strand
TTGTTGAATTTGATTTAAGGATCCAAATTATGTCTATAGTCCTTCTGATTTAAAAAATCCCCTCAAATCAAATTCAACAATTACTAATTCTACGATTACACGTTAAGAATTAATCTATTTTTTTTTACTATTTTCTCTATTCATTTTTCGTTTTTCAAGTTTAATTTTCATCTCATCTACCATTATTTTTAGTTCTTCAAGATTTTTAAGTACTTCACTATCATCTCCTAAAGATGCGTCAATGCTATTTTCGACTTCATTTTGTTGTATTTCATTTGTTATATTATTTTCAATGTCATTTTTATCGATATTATCGTCTATATTATCTGAGATGATTTCTCTAGATTCATCCTCGATTTCTTTTTGGTCTTCTTGTAAAGTTTCATTATCCAAATTTTCCGTCTCTTCTTCTATGACATATTCCTCACTTTTTATTGAATCCCCACTAAGCGAGTCATCCTTTTTAACATCAGTGCTTATAGCTTCCGACTTTTCATTATCTGAAATATCCGTAAGTTTAACACCTATTTTTTTCCAACCCCTCGATTCCTCTTTGTCAATTGTTACATTTGTTTTAGTATCTTTTATTACAACATTTAAATTTTGATTGGATGACTTCTGTTCTATCGTATCTTCATTTGTTTTACTTTGTTTATTTTCATTATTATCTCCATTTTGAATAATATCTAATGGTTTTGCTGAATCCTCGATATTATTACTTATAGATCCAGATATATTATCTTCTTCAAGATTTAATAAAATATCATTTTGAGGTTCCTCCACGTTTTTTGTTTTTAATCGTTTTAGATCGGCGCTCACGTTAAAATATGCGGTCAAACTTAAGAGCATCGCGAATGTTGAAATGAAGTACGAACCTATTATTAGGTAATCGTTGATTTTTGATTGATTATAGGGTAGAAGGTCTAGAACTCTTACTCCCGTAGCGATAACATATAGATAGATGATAAGGTTTAAAGCGATTAGGAAAATGACGGGTATTAAGACCTTTTGCGGTTTTTTTTCAGTTGGTTTGTTTTCTTTCATCTTATACCCCCATCCCTGCCATTGTTCCAAGGTAGCCTGTAACTGCGGCGTTAATTAGTATGTAAACTATTCCTGCTATGGAAAGTTGTAGTCCAAGGTAGAATAGTAGTGTGAATCTTGAGTCGCCCTCAATATTGTATATGGAGAATACGTTGTTAAGGGAGAATATTGTTAGGGTGAACATGAAGAAGAATCTCATAAAGTCAAGAGGAGGTGTTGCTATGAAGTCTACCATCGTAGATATTTTCCCCATAAAACTTGAGAGTGATGTGAAGAATCCATCCAGGGTCGCAAAGAGTGCTGCCATGACTGCGTAGAGGGGTATCACAATACCTACATGATAAGATGATGCGGTGTAGCGTTTCCTTCTCAGTGAGGTATAAGTGTGGTAGAACTCCTCGAGAAGCTTGCTTGATTGATTCATATCCCCTCCCGTAGCTAAAGTGTCAGTCATGACTATATTGACTCTTTGAATAAGTCGACTGTCAATCTCGGTTTCGAAACTCAACCAGGCCAGTTTTGGTTCTACACGCATCTCGAGTCGATGATACAGGTCGTGTAAGTAGCCATTAAGAGTGCCAAAATCCACTTCTAATGCTTCTCTTATCACCTCTTTGAGTGGTATATCCACTTTCAGGTTGGATCCCATAAATCTCAGGAAGGCCGGGAAAATCTCCTCGCTCTTCAGAATTTTTCCTATGTATATTTTACCCAATGCACCTGGAATAACTAATAAGATGCCTACTACGATTAAGTGTTCAAAATAAGATATTGGTAGTAGGAGGCTACCTAAGGCACCAAAAAGGCAAATAATTGTTATTGTTTCAATTAGTTTCCTTTTATTTGATTTATGTCCCTGATCTATTATTATCTCATCTGGTCTAGCGGCTTTGAATAGTAACCATGATATTAAAAAGAGCATGAACGAAATAGCTACAACGGCCATAATCGTTAAAAAAATCATTGATTCTGGATTGTAAAAAATTGATGAGATTAGCATAGTTGTGCATAGGAATAGAGTAACTGATAGTAGTGGAAGATAGGCATCGCTATATGTTTTTAATCGGTCGAGGGATTGTGATCTCTTTGCCTCGTATTCTGTTGTGTATGACTTGTATTCTCGCTCGATGAATGGGGGGAGGGGCTCTCCCGAGGAGATAGATTGGGCGAATTTGTAGAGGAATTTACTGAAATCTTTTGTGGGGACTCTCTGGCTCATGAACTCCACTGCTTTAGCTTGAGGGTATCTCCACTCTGATGATAGGAATAGTATTTTGTTCAAAAATGGTGATATGTTTTTAAAGACCGTTTTTTCAGCCACTAGTTTCAGTAATAGGAGTCGGGACATGCTTCCTGTTGTTAGTGATCTTACATATAGTAGGAAGAATGGGTACTCGCTCTCAACTTTATCTCCTTTGCTGATTTCCTTAATACTATCAAGTTGGTTAGATGCCAGTGTTATCAACCCCTCACTTTCTTTCTAATATCATCCTCTATTTTTGGACCCATCTTTTGTATCGCTTTACCTCTTAGATATATATGCGCTCCCTTGACCCCCATTCTATTTACCATTAAAATATTTTCGTGAACTTCATTATAACCTAGTATCCCCAAAACTATTAGATACTCTAGGATCTCAGCTCGCTGGAACATTTCTTCATATAATAGCTTAGTATTCTGGGGGTCAAGACCTCTCATTACTGCGATTTTCGAATCTAGGAGATAACTTGTTCCGAGCCCCCTAAACTCATGCTTATCCTTTGAAGCGTCGAAACTGAAAACCTCAACGAAATTGAATATTCCTTCAACAGGTTCGTAACCTAATATTTCGTTTAACGATAATACCCTACGCTTGTATCTACCAGTGGTAGAATCATGTACTGCACTCTGGAATAATGCTGCATTCAGGTTGTCGATATGTGTCTTTGGGATGTTTATCGGATAATTTGTGAGTCTTTGTACTAGCTTCGATACAGCGGCTGCGTGGAATGTAGCTATGCTAGGGTGGCCCGTCTGCATCGCTTGGAAGGCTATGTTGCCTTCTACACCTCTGACTTCGCCTACTATGATATAGTTTGGTCTCTGTCTCAAAGCTGCTTTTAGAAGTTGGAACATTGAGACGGCTCCCTGTTCCTCACTTGCTGAGTTGCCTGTTTCTCTTACAACCTCTCTTACCCAATTTTTATTAGGTACGTAAACTTCGGGTACTTCCTCGATTGAGACTACTTTATAGGTTTCTGGCATAAATGCCGTTATTGCGGATAAGGTAGTAGTCTTTCCACTGGCAGTTTCACCACATATCCAGAGACTCATCTTTTCCTCGAGTAGTATCCAGATATACGCTGCAATCATAGAGCTGAATGTCCCGTATTTTATAAGCTCTGTTACGCTGATGGGATTAGACGCAAACTTTCGTATCGTGAAGTTGCTGCCTCTACGGCTAACGTCCTCACCAAAGACGATGTTAAGCCTTGAACCATCAGGCATAGTTGCATCTATTATGGGGTCTCTATGAGAGGCGGGTTTGCCTACAACTTCGCTTAATCGGAGTACGAAGGCGTCGAGTTCCTCGTTATTATTCAATATAATAGTGCTCTCTAGAGTGCCGAATATCTTATGACTAACATATAATGGACCTTGTCCGCTGCAGTGGATATCTTCTAAATATATGTCTCTTATCATTGGCTCTAGGATGCTTGTACCTAGTTTTTCGCAGAATATTTCAAACTTTAATCTTTCGAATGTATCTTTATCTAATTTGATTTTATCGCTTTTTCTACCGAAGCTTAAAAATGGTTTTTTACTATCTTTCTTAGGGTTAGGTCTGAGATCATCTAGTTGCATCTTTGGGCTTAATTTGATTATTTTATCGAGTATTTTATAGAGATATTCAGTTTTCTCTTCAATAGTGTTAAAAACTGATTTTTGATTAATGAGAAAAGCCATCCTTTTTTCTACTTCATTTAAAATTAGCAATCTATCGCTTTTTAATCTAGGCTCTATTGGTATATATAGTGTACTTTTTTCTTCTCCTTGTGCATAAATATGAATAAAAATTGGATCTCCAACTGGATATATTATATTTGGTCTCTTTATTGTGCCCACGTCTCTTGAAAGTGTGAGTGCGAGTGTTGGAGCTTGATTAGTTTCTGCATATATTTTTAAAATATACTCTCTCAAATTAGGATTTTTCTCAATTCTATTTGCCCATTCTGCATTAAACCCCGGGAGTTGCTCAAAGTTTAGATCTCGCTCCTCAATATAGTTATCTTGAATTATTTCTTCGGTTTGGGTCGCCATTTTTTATCCCCTGGTCGAAGTGAATGGTAGAATCTTAATACCGAAGGCCGGTGAGACTTCAAAAGTTATCATACTGTCTCCCGTTTTCGCGGCCCCCTTTAGTTTTGCTACTGTTAAACTCAATACATCTTTATCTCTGAAGTTTTTTTTCTCCAGTAAAAATTGACCGTCACAAAAACTACGCATTCTAATTGCTAGCCCCGCGTTAAGAGCATAGGGATGAATCGTTAGTGCGAAACTTTTTTTCTGAGTGTCCACGATGCTTCTGCATAAACCAAAAAAATCAATGATATCTGAAGGGTTCGCATGCGTTACTAAATGAGTTAATGAATCTATCACAACGAAATTGAATCCTTCTAGTTTCTTTTTTAAGTAATTAGAGAGAGTAATTAAGTAGTATTTTGAGATCTCAGGTTCCCAGTTTATCTTCATGGTGTTGATTGATATTATCTTTAATCGACCCGTTATGTATGCGTCAGTTATGTCCCAGCTAAGGGACTGCATATTTCTTAATAAGCCCTGAACAGATTCCTCAGTCGTGAAGTAGATTACCCTAAGTCCGTTGGATACTACTCCATATGCAATTTGTTGTGTGAAGGTTGTCTTTCCTGAGTCGTTCGCTCCCTCGATGAGGCTCAGGGAGGGTATTGGTACTCCGCCGATGCGTCTGTCGAGTTCAGCGTTACCAAATTTTAAGAATTCTCTTTCGCCCTCAGCGTTTTGAGACATTTTAGGTCCTTGTGAGTTTTATTTCACTAGCTCTCTTTACTAAGGTTGTTAGCATGAATAGTAAGGCTGCTGAACTCCAGGAACTTGTTGGTTTATCGAGATTTTGTAGTAGTGTGGTAATCAGGATCTTGTCGTCGAGATCGGCGTTTTGGAGCGAGAATTTGAATGGTAGAGACTCCTCCTGGTCCTCCACTTTATTGACTCTGCTAGAAAGGCAATCTAGTATGTCTTTGACGACCTTCGGCGATGCTTGGCTCTTTGCAACTTCATTTAGTAGTAAAACCTCGGCTCCCCTTCTTCCGAATCTGATGGCCAGGTACTCGCTTACTAGTTGAATGTAAGCTTGATATACTCCCTCAATTTCGGGAGGACTCTCTGCGAGTACATGCATCTGGGAAGCATTCTGAAGGGGTTTCTTGGGGCGAGAGAGGGATGTTTCATACATTCCCTTAAATTCATCTAATGCGAGGTCCAGAGTCTCGGCTAGAT
>CAZIAF010000147.1:0-5585 GCA_964537625.1 uncultured Candidatus Bathyarchaeia archaeon | reverse complement strand
TTCTCCTCGTAACCCGGATTGTATCCTCCACATACGAGGTCCACTAAACCGCAGCTAGCCTCATCTGCTGCCTCCGATACTGCCCTCCCGATCCCCCAAAGTCCCCTATATGTTAAGCCGAGCTCTGCAAGCTCATCCTGGTAGTGCGGATCTGCCCCGCCGTTCCTGATGATCACCTGAGGCTTAAACTGACAGACGATCGGCTTGAAGACCCTCTCAAGAACCAACCCATAACACTCGTCATCGGCCTCCTGCGGGAGAGGAACATTAACCGTGTACCCCATACCAGCCCCTTTCCCAATCTGCTCAACGAACCCCGTATTCGGGTAAAGCGTCTTAGGGTCTTGGTGGACTGTTAAGTAGAGGACCCGAGGCTCTTCATAAAATATATCCATTGTACCGTTCCCTGCATGCGCATCAGTGTCGAAGATGAGAACCCTCTCCAGGCCGTGGCGTTTAACCATCGCCTCCGCGCAGACAGCGACATCGTTGAAGACGCACCAACCCATACCGTAATCCCTTCCCGCGTGGTGAAGACCCCCACCCACACCCTGCGCAATCCTAACCCTCCTACCCGCGACATACTCCCCGGCTGTCAACGCTGCCCCAACGATCAACCGGACCGCCTTAACGATCGACGGCTTCAGAGGCGTATCATCAGAGAGGAACCCCCTCTTCTCAGCGATCTCATCGACCCTACGAATATACTCCTCAGAGTGAACAAGAAAAAGATCCGAGTCAACAGCCGCCTTCGGCTTCACCAACTCGATGTCCGGTCGACTTAAAATCCCCTCAGACTCCAGAAGCCTGATGTACCGCGGGAACCGGTCACCCCTAAGCGAGTACTCCTCCCCAAAATCATACTCAGCGATACCCTCGTCGTAGACGAGCGCACAACCGCCCATAAGCAAACCGAGGAAACGCCTGGTATTATCCCTATCGCGCACCTGAATTAGCCACCTATAAGAAAAGAGAGGGAATAAGTAGTAAAAATCAGGGCTCTACAACTTAACGTGAGTAAAAAAAACACTCGATCAAAAAATGGGTATATCTCGGTACGCAGTCATATGCAGGAGTTCATGAGGACGCATGTTCAACTACTCGGGGGTTTCCCTGAGCACTTGGAGCACGCTGAGGGCATGTTTCAAGCTCTCTGGATCTCCAAGAGTTTTATTTGAAGCGTATTCACGCCACAACATCTCGTCCCTGGTGACTGCATACTTCTGTTGAAGTAGCTCTCCTAGCTTCGGATACTTAGGGGGTCGATGCCCTAAAATGACTACCATAATTTCATTCTCCTTAATTTTGAAGGTCATACCTTCAATAGTAATATGAAAAAGATAGTATAAATAAGTATTGTCGAGCTAAGTTCCGTAATATTCTTACCATAAATTATGTAACTATTCACGAGAATGAAGCAGTTCTAGATGTTGTTAGTGAGTGTGAGGTGGGTAAGCGCGCGCGTATCGCGCAAACTTCTTTTTACTCAATACAATTAATTATGATTTAAGCAGCGGTCTCGACTCCACTTTCACTTCGAATCTTTACCCCAAAATCTCTTGCTGCATGCGCACGTGTTCGCTTTCTTATTTTTCTTCTAGTCGTTTGAGATTAGCCCGCTTCACCATGTCCCTGTATCGGTCCAAAGTTAGGGGCTTGTGGTTCTCAATCGTGTACCATTTACGCTTAATTGGAACCATATTAATGTCGAATCCCTCCAAGACCCACGTATCATTTGTAGCTTTATCCACCCCATATATTCCATGAGTGTTGCATAATTGGATGCTAAATTCTTTCAAGTCGTTGATTATTGACATGCTTCTGCCACATAGTGGGCAGTTTGTTGGCTGGGTCTCCTCTTTGTGTGTCAAAACGGGTACGATCCTATCATTCTTAGGATTTTGGGTGTTATAATTATTAAATGTAAGTGTTTCTTTCCCTCTTACTCTCGCACGTTCATCGCGCGCGCCTTATTTCAGGCTAATTGATGGAGTTCTCCCGGTAAAGAGGTTTGCTCCACCCATGACCGGATTAGAGCAGTGAAGAGATCAGGCTTCTCCATGCTCCAGTTGTGGCCAGCCTCGGGGGCGACGACGCAGGGTACACCGGGATATTTCAAGCGTATCATACGAGCGGACTTTTTGATCAATTCGGGCTCCTTCTCGCCACAAGCTACGAGGAGACCGGATGCATCGACTAAAGAAGGCAGGGGGTACGTCATGCTTTCAACGGCTATCTGCGTGTACAAGTCGGGTGTGATGAGCTTTGTATCGTCCCTGAACTCGTTTTCGTACTCACGCGGAATTTTGTACTGCTTCATGTTAGCGTGTATCATAAAGTTGGTATTCTTGAGAGGGCTGTAGAGGATCATCATGAGCCTCAGGAGGGGAGATAGGAGTCGTATGCTGCTATTTGGTGACGTGTTGGTTCCGCTGACGATCATGCGGTTTACGAGTTTCGAGTGTGTGCTTAGTAGCTGAAGGGCGATCTGGCCACCCATAGAGAGGCCCACGACGTGAACCCGACCCATGGGAACCTTGCTTTTTAAAAGTTCAGCTACCTCCTCGGCAGCAGCGATTATCTTGATGGGGCCGTTGGCAGGGCTTCGCCCATGTCCTGGCAAGTCAGGAACTATACAGTGGTAGTCAGGGAGCCTCTTGACCTGTGGCAGCCACGACCAGCCGCTCACGCCGCCGCCATGGAGAAAAACGATCACGGGGGCATCCGCTGGACCTGACTCAGTGTAGAATAGCAAAGAGGCACCTTCTAGTGAGAGTCACGTTGAGACTATAAAAAAAATGTTACCGGTTAACCTCACCGATTCTTGGCAATGCGCGTTATTAATATTATTTTAATGCTAAAGAATGCATATGTTTAAAAGTCGCGGACCCTGATGCCAATGGCGTATATTGGAAACCTAACGGTTGCCGTGTACGAAAGGAGAAACAAAAAATGGGATATAGAGAAAATCGAAGTAACTTTAACAGTGGACCACGCGAGATGACTAAAGTCACTTGCTCCGACTGCGGAAAGGAGACAGAAGTCCCCTTCAAGCCGACAGAGGGTCGACCAGTCTACTGTCAAGAATGCTTCGCTAAACACAGGCCACCGAGAAGGTTCTAAACCGAGTCAAGTGACCGAGAAGCGGAGGAATCCGCTACATTATTTTTTTTTAATTTTTTTTATTATTTCTACGAGCGCACGCTCCATTAGGATCAGTTTTGGATTTTTATAAAGCTGAAAATATGATGATTATTATGAGAATGTCTGTCCCAGCGTGGCGCGCGCTCACGTATTATCTAAGATACTCTTTCGCCTTTAGAATAGCGGCAACAAAGTCTTCAGAGGCTGCACCAAGAACCCTGATCCCCGTAATCGTAAATACTTTAGAAATCGCACTCAAAAGAGTCGACTCCTCAAGCTCCACACCTACAAGCGCTCCTTCAAGCTTTGAGATGGCACTCATGAATGGCTGAGTGAAAAAGTCACCTGATATCGAAATCCCCTCAATCCTGTTGTCATGAGCGACCAATGTGACCCTAACCAACTTACCCGCCTTGTAAATGGACTCCAATACAGTTACCCCCTCCTTCACCTTAGCTCCTCGACCCTCATCTGACAACAGGTGCCTGAGTTCAAGATCCTTGGAGAAGATCCAATCCTCGCCTCTTCTCTCCTCCAATAACTCGTTCAAGTAGCCCTTCTCCGTATCAGAGAGTGTGCCCGGATGGAGGGATACAGAGATTTCCCTCTCATATCCCTCAACGAGGTTGCTCTTCACATCTTCCCTGCTTGGAGCTTCGCCGAGCTCCCTTTCAAGTGACGTCAACCACTGGCTCATAGAGTCAGCGAGCTTATCCTTGAACTTCTCACTGGGAGTCTTGATTATCTTACTCATCAGGTCAGCAGGTGACTGCATTAGAATGTCTCCAGCAAGTACGTTGGCTTGATCGATGGTTATTGCACCATTCCCCGAGATTTTTCTCCCACCAACCGTCAAGTCATTCGGTTTCCGAAGCTGCGCCTCTAAGCCAAAGCATCTGAGGGCGAATAAGGCAGGTTTAGTGAACTTTTCGTAGAATTCCGGTATTGTGGAAGGGCAGTCTAAGCTTTTTCTGTTGACAACTGCGAAATAGTCTTGTTCCCAGGGGCCGTCGAGAATCGCTCCTCCGCCGATCGTTCTTCTAACGAGACTGAAGCCCATTTCTCGGGCATAGTCTACGTTGATCTCTTTCTCCATCAGTTGATGATAACCGATGTTGACGAAGGGATTCGTCGGGTGGTCCAGTATGACTGTGTTTGGCGAGGATCCGTCGCTCACCGCTTTTGCGACTGCCTCGTAAAGGTTTGTCATCGTGTAGCCGTCGACGGCTCCTAGATCTAAGAGTCTCCACAATTCTGGTTCAACTCGTTAATGCGCTGGAACATGGTTATGCTTAACCACGAGATAAAACAGATGCTGATACTCGGGTTATCGAGGTGAGAGAGGATAATGTAATAGCTTCATATACAAAACCATTCTTTCTTCAAACGCGTCGAGTGTGCTAATCTTTATTTGTTCCTTAAATCTAATTGTATATGGTAATTTTATGATCAGATATGAGCCATTACATTTAGATGAGATAAGGGCTGCACAGCAACGCGTCTCTGAAGAATTGCAGCCTACGCCCCTCGTACGCTTTAACGGCGATGATTCCTCCCAAGAGATCTATCTGAAATTAGAGAACCTGCAGCCGATCAGGGCATTTAAGATTCGAGCCGCGATAAACGCGATAAAGACGATCGACAGGGAGAAACTAAGAAGTGGGGTCTGGACCGTCAGTGCGGGAAACTGGGCTCAGGGGCTGGCTTGGGCTGCCCGGAAGCTGGGAGTCAAGTGCACCTGCGTAGTACCTGAGAGCGTCCCTAAAATCAAGGAAGACTCCATTAGACGGCTGGGCGCAGACATCGTCAAAGTTCCCGCCAATGTGTATTGGGATACCTACGCTACGCGGAGGCTTGAAGGGATGGAGGGGATCTTTATGCATGCCTTCAGTGACAGGGCTGTGATGGCTGGAAACGGGACGATAGGTCTGGAGATCTTAGACAAGCTTCCAGATGTAGACGCGGTGGTGATTCCCTGGGGTGGTGGAGGCTTAGCCTGCGGCATAGCCTCGGCAGTCCGTGCGCTTAAGTCGGATACAAGGATCTTCGTGGCTGAGGCTGATACCGCTATGCCCTTATCAACCGCATTAAAGGCGGGGCATGCCCCGAAGGCGATTCCCTATGTTCCAAGTTTCATTGATGGAGCTGGTGCCCCATGGATTTTTCCAGAGATGTGGGATCTGGCTAAGGATTTGGTGGATGGTTCGCTTGTGGTCAGCCTGGGGGAGACTGTCAACGCGATACGTCTTCTTGCCGAGCGTAACTGCGTGGTGGCTGAGGGTGCGGGAGCGGTTTCGTTGGCTGCTGCTCTCTCGGGAAAGGCTGGGAAAGGGAAAATCGTGTGCATCGTGTCGGGGGGTAATATTGACCCATCCAAATTGGTTAAAATACTTCAAGGCCAGATTCCATAAAACTTGAGATTTTTGGGTTTGGGGCCATAG
>CAZIAF010000146.1:0-5598 GCA_964537625.1 uncultured Candidatus Bathyarchaeia archaeon | reverse complement strand
TGCCTCTTCTCGTTCTCATTCGCCGGCGCCAGCACGCTGGCCAGCGGCAGGATCCGCTTCGGCTCCACGGAGGCGTGGATCTTATAGCCCAGACCGAAGCCCCTCCCGTTCCTGCCCACACGCGCATCCTGGTCTGAGAGACCCACCCGGCTGTCGGTTGGGTTCCTGATGCTCCAGGCCTTGATGAAGCTGGCGTCGAAGACCACATCCACCTCAGCGGCCCTGCTTCTCCTGAGGAGCATTATGACTTTCTCCTCGATGATGAGTCGGAGGGCCTCGGCTCCGACTCTGTGTGTGAAGCGGCTGAGCACTGACCGGGGGTAGCCTCCCTCATCCTTCTTGATGAGGCAGATGCGCCTGATCCGACGATCGACGTCCAGGATCCTCGCCAGCTCCCTGAGGCTGCGGATTCCCTTCATCCTCATCACGATGAAGGCTCGGAGTACTCCGATGGGGTTTCTGGGTGGTCTTCCTGGTCCGGTTGTGTGGTAGCAGCCTATGAGCTGTTTCTGGGCAATGTTTAAGTCGATGTTTTTGAAGAGTGTCTCCAGGGTCTCGTGTTCATCTTGTCCTAAGTTGAATCACCTCCTCTGGTTGGTCAGACCGTTGGGGGACGAGACCCCAACTGTCAAGATAAGCTTATTCTAGTTATGATTGAATTTCGGGACATGCCAGCGCGATATCTTGGTGAGATGTTTGTGGTCGTGGTGTTCACGCCATTTGATGTGTGGAGATGCTGGTTAAACCATTTCACATAGCGTTGGTTGCGCGTGCGCTTGTTGATAATTGTATGCGTGTACGTTTAGGCGATTTGTCTATGACTCGCAAATAGGAAATATCCATCCATGTTTATCCTCAATCTCACCATACTGGATGCCTATCAATTGGCTGTAAAGCTGCCTGGTGATCGGCCCAATCTCGCTCTTATTGATTATTAGTACTTCATTCTTATACTTCATCTCCCCGATGGGGGCTATTGATGCTGCAGTACCAATACCAAAGATCTCAGTTAAGTTACCCGACTTGACGCCCTCAATGATGGCTTCCACGCTTAAAGCCTGCTCCCTCAACTTAATCCCCATATCTTCACATAACTGGATGACAGATTTTCGAGTAATGCCTGGGAGTATCGTCCCAGCCAAAGGTGATGTGTAGACGATATCGTCCATGACAAAGGCGATATTCATCGCCCCCACCTCCTCCACATACTTCTTTTCAACCGCATCCAGCCACAGCACCTGGGAGTAACCCTCCTTCTGGGCTCGATGGGAAGCGTAGAGAGATGCAGCGTAGTTACCACCAGTTTTAGTAGCGCCGGTTCCACCAATTGCGGCTCGGGTATAGTAATCCTCAATTTTGATCTTTGTTGGAGCGAATCCTTCTGGGAAGTATGGTCCAGAGGGGGCGAGTATGATGAAGAAGTAATACTCGTTGGATGGATGGACTGCTAGAGTCGGCTCTGTGGCGATCATCGTTGGCCGTATGTAGAGGGATGTACCGCGTTTTCGGGGTACCCAGTCTTTCTCAAGCTCAACCAGCTTCTGTGTGGATTCTAAGAAGTATCCATCCTCGAGGGTCGGCATGACAATGCGTTCTGCTGACGCGTTGAATCGTTTAGCATTCTCATCTGGCCTGAATAGGATGATTCGATTGTTAATCTGTCGGAAGGCCTTCAAACCCTCAAAGATCTCCTGTCCATAGTGAAATACTACGGCTGATGGAGGGAGCGAGAAGTTTTGATATGGTAATATTTTCCCCTTTAACCAGGTTCCATTTTTATACTCTCTTAGTAACATTCGGTCAGTGAAGTCTTGGCCAAATTTGAGTTCGTTATCATTTGGTTTATCTTTGAATCGTTCAGGCTCTAAATAGTCCAAATCAATAGTTGTTTTTAGGGTAGTTGACACGTGGATACCATGCATTGTGTAAAGAAAAACGTTATCGATGCGCGCGCTTATCCTCACAGCCACTTGATAATCAACCGTGAAGTTGAATGGTTGACTCAGCTGGCATTCAGGCAACTTACTACATGGTGGCGCCAACGGAGTACTAGTAGCCACAGTATACTACCGTACAACATGCGGGTGAACCAGAAGGCAGCCAAGATAACCCTAGAGACCAGATAGGTCCGATCTATGCTAAGGGCTATGTTTTTATCATCCAATTTTATAACGTGGGTGATTTTTATCCAATTTCTTCCTCTGCTCCATGGCTAGTTGGCTGTACGCTGTGTTTATCATGGCGATCGAGGGGTATACTGTCTCGGCGTTCATCATCGGGCCATAGAAGACGAAGTCGGCGCCGGCAGCTATTGGTAATGCGTTTGTTACGCCGATGGCTGTGGTTACGGCGTTTGGTTTGTACTTTTTGTTTAGATTCTTCCACGAGGAAATGGCGTTGTGGGCTCCGCAGCCGCTTGGGTAACCGTATCTGTCTTTTATTCGTTGTATGGCGTTCACGGCTAGGCCTAGGGTTGGGATGTCTAGTACGACGGTGTCGACGAGGATTTTTTCAACTCCTGCTTGCATCGCCTTGGGAACCATCTCGTCTAGGAGGGCATCCTTGTTGGACGAGAGCAAGTATTTGGGACTGTGGAGAAGCATTATGGCGCTTTTGCAGCCAACCTCAGCGATCTTCGCATACACTTTGTCACTCGTGTGTGGGTTGAGTGAGTTGAATATGATCCTGTCCATGATCCCCATTTCGGCGGCGATCTGAAGGACGTTTACTTGGTCCTTCTCATCGAGGACGTCTAGCATGATCGGCATCTTCGATGCATCAACGACGAAGCCCAGGTATCTTCTGGCCGCCTCCGAGTTCTCTGCCACGAGGTCCATCATGCTTGGTAGACCTGTTTTATCGGTCATCTCCTCGGCGGATCTAATCTGTTTCTCAGCCTCGACGGTATTGAATTGTCCCTTCGTGGGATCCTCAACTACGTCATGTCTATTGTAGAACATGGAGCCTACCATGACTGTTGGGGCTAGGCCGGGGACTCCGCCGATCTTGACGCCGAAGATCTCATAGGTCTTCTGTTCTACTCCGTAGTTGAACATTTTAGTATGACCTTTGAATCTATGTCTGCTAGCCTTCCCCTTAAGTGATGGGTTTGTGGTATGTGTTGCATTGACTCTCTAGAGAACAGTGAAATATTCAGAATGGGCATTTTCTTTCAGTGATTTCGTTGAATTCTCGGGAACGAATTAAGATGACGCTGGAGCATAGGGAGCCAGATCACGTCCCCTTGCATGACCAGATCTGGCAGGCGACTGCGGATCGGTGGAGAAATGAGGGGCTGCCGTCTGGGATAGATCCGGCGGATTACTTCGGATTTGAGATGGTGGGCTATGGTGCCGATACGAGCCCACAGTTGAAGGAGGAGATCATTTCAATCGATGATGAGTACATCGTCGAGAGGGATAGTTATGGTGGCGTACTGAAGAATCACCGGAATTTTACGACTACGCCCATGATCATCGATTACTCATGTAAGAGCAGGGATGATTGGGAGAGGCTTAAACCGAGGTTGCAGCCCAGCGATCGAAGGGTGGATTGGGTCACGGACCTGCGGAGGAACCAGAAGGAGAGAAGCCGAGGCCGATACATAACGTATAACGCCATAGTCGGATACGATAAGTTCCAGAAATATGTGGCGTCGGAGAGGCTCTTAAGGGCGGTCATTAGAGAGCCTGAGTGGATCAAGGACATGTACCAGACCGACGCGAGGTTGGTCATGGATATGTGCGACATCATGAGGGGTGGAGGATTCGAGTTCGACGGAGCCTTCCTCTACTGCGATCTCGGTTATAGGCATGGGACATTCTTCTCTCCCCGCCACTATGAGGACCAGCTTCACCCCATCTTCAAGGAGCTGTGTAGCTTCTTCCACGCCAGGGACATGCAGGTCTTCCTACATTGCTGTGGCAACGTCAAGAGCCTGATACCCTTCTTCATCGAGGAGGGGATAGACTGCCTCCAGCCCCTTGAGGTTAAGTCGGGCATGGACCTAGTCGAACTCAAGAGGGAGTTCGGGGATAAGATGGCCTATATGGGTGGCATAGACGTGAGACTGATGAACTTGGAAGACCCAGGTCCACTCGAGGAGGAGATTAAGGTCAAGGTATCAGCCGCTAAAGCCGGGGGTGGATACATATACCACAGCGACCACAGCGTACCGAACATAATTAGCTTCATGCAGTATAAGCGGGTGATAGATCTAGTTAGGAAGTATGGGGGATACTGAGATGGATAAACAGGCTGCATTGGATGAGATCAGTGATGCCATAGTTAACCTGGATGTCGACGCGATGCCTGACCTCTGTAAAAAGGCCGTTGAGGGGGGTGTACCAGCATTTGAGGTTGTGGTCGGTGGCATGGCTAGGGGGATGAAGATAGTTGGGGATAGATACGAGGCTGGTGTTTTCTATCTAGCTGAGCTTATCATGGCTGGAAAGACCATGAAGGAGGGCATGAAGGTTCTGGAACCATATCTTAAGATGGGCGCAGTGAGTAGCGCTGGTAAGGTCGTTGTTGGGACAGTCAGTGGCGACCTTCATGACATAGGTAAGAATGTATTCGTCACCCTCCTCAAGGCTCAGAACTACGAGGTAATAGACCTGGGTGTTGACGTGTCACCCGTCATTTTCGTCGAAGCCGTCAAGCTGCACAGGCCAAACGTTGTGGCAATGTCGGCTCTCCTGACCACAACCATGGGTGAGATGGGAAACGTGGTGCTTGAGTTGAGAAGGCGTGGACTCAGAGACGGTGTCAAGGTGATTGTTGGGGGGGCTCCAATGACTAAGGGTTTCGCGGAGAAGATTGGCGCCGATGCCTGGGCCCTCGACGCTGTTGAGGGGGTTAGAATCATCAGCGGTTGGTCGTAGAAAATCGCGCGCGTGTCGCTGTTCCGGGGCACTACTGGATTGACTCCTATTTTGAAAAATACCAGAAAATAAAGCTGCGGATATGGGTAATATGCTCGGTCATGGAAAAGAAGTTACAAAAAACGGTACTAAAGATCTACCAATGGATTTGGATGCAGTAACGGGTTATATGGTTTTTAAGGCGAATAATATGGCTGAAGTGGAAAAGATAGCTAAGAGCTGTCCGATGATTACTAGCGTGAAGGTTTATGAAGTAATGTCACTATAGATATTTCACGCGCACGCGACTCGTTTCTAATATGCTTGTGCGCGTAAAGTGGTGTAAGCGTATGAGACGGTTAACGATTCATGGATTTGGAATCGATTTTATTTATATCCCGTTTTAACACGTTTTATTCAACCAGCTTGGTTGAGCTGGCCTCGGGGAACCTTGGATGCAGGGAAAGCATCCTGTGGACAATGGGGCCTTTGGCCCCCATACTCATTCACTGAATCATGGAGCCAGCTTTTTCAGCACGGTGTACCGTGTGTGGGAGGGGATAAGATTGATGTTCTCTTATGTTTTCAGGGAATTTAATACATTTAGAAGCTTCAGTCGGATATATGCATCTGTAATCCAAATTGCTTTTAACGATTCGAATGACTAATGTAGGATTCAGAATAGAAATTTATGGTGAAATATTTGGAACCTAGAAGATTCGATGCATACTTCCTC
>CAZIAF010000145.1:0-5662 GCA_964537625.1 uncultured Candidatus Bathyarchaeia archaeon | reverse complement strand
ATTCTCGCAGATCCATCTGCCTCTCTCGTTTCTCTTTGATAGAACATAGTCGACGGCATCTTCTATCGAATCATTCTCAACGCCCAAGGAGAGTAACGTCGACGTTATTTCTATAGCGTCATCATAATATGTTAGAGGCGTCGTAAGACGCTGAGGCCGAGTGTTCTTCTGAGCCACAGGCTTCGAGGGATCATGACTGCTCCAAAGGAGTCGATGGAGGATGACAAAGTCTACCGCTTTCCTTTTCGCGTCCTTGGACTCACATGTCCAGTAATCTTCTGGTACAATCGTCATAGCCCTCAGCAGCTTTGTTATCCCCCAGTAGCAGGTATGGCTACCCCAACATCGCTCTCGTCTACCCCTATATGGGAAAACGGTTGGTGTCATCCAGCAACCGTCGTCGTACCTCTGATACCTAACTAACCAGTCGAAACCTTTTCTTACCTCTGCACGATCGCTAAATCCTAATCTGCATAAGGTCCAAACCATGTTCCCTATGAAACAGGGCATCAAAAAATCCACATCATGCCCTTCACTCAGTTTCAGAGGAACATCAAAGGTGTTGAGCTCGGGATTAAAACTATGGGATAACAAGTATTCCCCGAGAGCCTCAACTCTTGAGTCATTGGGATCAGCTCCTGCTTGTGCTAAAAATAGGGCTTTCCAAGCAAACCCCCTGTATTTCGGGAAATACCCCGACTCCATAGCAGACTTCCCCCATCTACTAGATGCTGATTCATCATAGAATCCACCTTTTTCTAGCTGTCCAAGTATCTTCGATATTGGAGGGGTCTTCATCGCATCTTCTAAGGCGCGCTCGACCTCATCATCTCTCTTATTCTTATCCAGAAGCTCCACAAGAGTGTTGTATCTCACCCAAGGTGAGTTTTCTTCGAGGAGCCATTCGACGAGTCCCTGATCTAATCGTTCCACTTAGTTCTTCACCCAAACGCCTCTTAACGTGTCCACTTTCTCCATACGTGTCTCCCTATAGAAGAGCGCGTGCACTGGAAAAGCTTCTCATCGGGAGCATCTATTTTAAAAACAATAAGAGCAACAGGTATTCGTTCCGTCATGCCCGTAAATTTGGAGCGAGCAAAGCGACTCATGCAGAAGGCCGGAGTGGAAGCAGTTATTGCTGCCTCCCCGGCCAACGTTTTCTATGTTTCCGATTACTTCAGTACCGGTATGCAACTCGGATCCGGTACACAGGGCTATGCTCTTCTTCCTCTCGATGGAGAGCCTGCGCTTATTGCACCTCTCACTGAAGCTGACCTCGTCTTCGAAAGTAACACCTGGATAAAGGACCTCTTCTGGTACGGATGCCTCAAGATCAACTCCTCTAAGAACCCAAAGTCCTCCGAGGTCACGAAGTCAATAGAAATGGCAACTGAGGCAGACTCAAAGCAAACTCCCTGCGACTCACTGGTGGTAGCCGTCACAAATAGGGGAATAGCGAAAAAGACACTTGCCATAGATAGCTTCGGTATCAATCCAATCCGATGGGAGACTATTAAGAAGAACCTCCCCGACGCGAAGATTATCCACGGTTCTAAGCTACTCTCCGAGATAAGAGCCGTTAAGATCCCCGAGGAGATAACCCGGATCCAAAGAGCTACCGAGATAACCGAGAAATCGATGGAAGATGCGCTGGAGATCGCTCAACCCGGTATAATGGAACTCGACATGGGTCAGATGTACAATTACAGCGTCTCTGAGGACGGTGGAAGGGTTACCTACGATAACATAGGATTCGGTGAAAGGAGTGCGTACCCAAACCCTACGCCCACTTCACAACAGCTTGAGAAAGGTGCCCTGATCCGGTTGAACCTCGGCGCCATATGGAACCACTACCATGGCAACGTTACAAGAACCGCAGCAGTTGGCAAAACCACTGCTGTGACTGAGAAACGACTAAAAGCAGTCATCGACGCCCAAGAAGCTTGTTTCGACCTTATCAAACCTGAAGCGAAGATAAGTGACCTTTACAAGGCAGCGCAATTGGAACTAGAGAAAGCCGGACTCAAAGAGTGCACCATGAACCTTGGCCACTGTATTGGCACAGAGTGTAACGAGCAACCTTGGATCAGCCCAAGTTCAGAGACAATACTCGAGGAGGGTATGGTATTAAACGTCGATATACCATACCTCGACCTAGGCTGGGGAGGTATAGAATTGGAGGACACCCTACTGGTAACAAAGAAGGACCCGCGACTTCTAACCAACACGGAAAGGACTCTCTACCTTCTCTAGATATTTTTACGAGCAATCATTAAAACGACACGAGAGTTGTGGCCAAGTCCATTCACTTCGATCTCTGGACCGAAGCGTTTCCAAACCTCGTCGAATGACTTTGTTTTAATTCCATAGTTCTTCGAGATCTGTTCACAGGCGATGGCAATCTCTTCTTTCCCCTGCTCTAGGGTGAGTTTATTGCCTGTGTAGAATGTCTCGCGTTTGACAAGAGTGAACCCAGCGCCACGGAGAAACTCCTGATATTTTAAAGCCGAGAGCCATGTGACGCCACAGAGGAAAGAGTAGACTTCGCATTCGAGCCTCTGCGCTGGAGTCTCGGCTTCCTCAGGCGGCATTACTATGAAGCAAAAATAGCCTCTAGGTTTTAAAACTCTGGCAACCTCATGAAAGGTTTCCCTCAGTCCCTGGGTGCCTTTGTTCATGTGAATTTCCTCAAGACCTAGGAAGCTGGTCGCTAACCCAAAACTCGACGCTTGAAACTCGAGTCTTCTTGAATCCATCTTCAAGATCGAAATGGCTGAATCTAACCACTTCTCCCGTACATTTCTTTCAGGCACCCTGATCGATCTCTCCGAGCCATCTATTCCAACGATTTTCAGAGTCGGATTCACAGCGGCGAGCTCCACAGCGAAGTAGGCGAAGCCCGTTGCGATGTCGATTACCCTCATCCTCGCCTCGAGCGGAAGGACGCTCGCAATCTTCTTACGCAAGCCATTTATTTTCCTTAAATAATCCCGGTAATCATTCGGGGGGACAAACTTCTCCTCAGGCGACAAGCCTATCAGAATAATCAGGTTGATGCTGTGAATAACAGTTTCCATTAAAGGCTCGAGATCTCGCTAATCATAGACTTTATCTCAATAGCTCGGGTCTCGAAAATCCTAACCAACTCCACAGCTTCCTCGGGGCGTGGCTCTTCTGCGTGGCTAGCCTTGTAATCGAGCCAGGCTTGATAAGCGCGCATGTAGACGCGGCCAAACATAGCGGAGCTTACAGAGTCGATTAGCCCTCTATCCTTGAAGGCTGTAAATACGGCATAGTTGCTGCTGAGCTTATCTTCGCTAAGCTCTTCGTCGATGACCTTTTCAATGATGCCCCTAAGGACAGGCTCCATGGCGATTTCTACCCTTCTCGGCTTTATTAGCCTTTCAGGGCTTCATGTTTAATCCGATATTGCAAAAGTTAACGAAAACATGGTTTGGTTTATATCTTTTTTAGCCCTTCCGAAGGGCTTTATTCATGATTTGAACGGATCACTTTTACCCTGGGAGAACTCATAATTTTTAGGAATGCTATTTGGAAACCATGAGTTTGATCCTGATCGGTTTAGGCGCCGTCTTTGTTCTCCTTATTCTCTGGTTGTTCATCTCGTCTTATAATCGGTTGTACCGGTTCAAGAACGCCTCAGAGGCTGAGCTTGGACAGATCCGGGTTGCCATGAAGAAGCGGTTGGATATGATCGAGCAGCTACTCGGTGCAGTTCAGAGCTATGCCAAATTCGAGAGAGGCGTCATGGAGAAGGTTACAGAGCTTAGAGCAAATGTCATGAACGCTGGAGCCGGTGGCCTCGCTGATATTCAGAGGGAGAGCCAGAGCTTACTAGGCTCGATTAGGGCTGTAGCTGAGGCGTACCCCGACCTCAAGACCTCTACGACTGTGATGAAGCTGATGGATGCTATCGTTAGTGTTGAAGAGGAGATCGGCCGTCAAAGGTACACCTACAACAATGTTGTCCAGGAGTTCAATACAATGATAGATACAATCCCCACTAACCTAGTCGCTGGGATCCTCAGCTTGAAGAAGCTCGAATACCTCAAGTTTGGCGACGAGATTGAGAAGGCGCCCAGGGTCACGGGGATTGGTCCAGATGGGTGAGACCCGTCAGATTGGGTTACTCGTTGTAATCACTCTGACATTAGGCATCCTTGCGATTGCTGGCTCCCAGCTGATCAACGATATAGGTTTCTCCGGTTCAGCAGTCGTAGACAGATACGAAGCGACTCTCAGTCCAAATGGAACTCTAAGAGAGACGTTCACCTATAAATTCACAGAACAGAGGTACAGGATGCTCTATAGGAGCTGGGAGGTTCCAGTCTCGTACACCCCTCGAAGCTCCCCATATATCCAGCCCCTTGCAGTGAATGGCCCACCGGGAACAGTCTCCTACGTTAAAGACCTTAATGGACAAGTTACTTTGGAGTCCCCTTTTGGTGCCAACACAGTTGTAGCTGACACAATCGGTAGCTTGGCGGAGTATAACGAAGCGGGATGCTACTATGCACCGAGGTTCCCGCCTGGTAGCTATGATATCTCATACGCTTTCAAGCTGTATCCCCCGATTGAATACGATTCCCAATACAGCCACCTCAACCTGATGCTCGGAAGGGTCCACATACCCTATAGGAACGTGGTGATTGTGATCGAGGACGCCAGGTACATCGAGGCGGTCTACGCTCATCCGCCTAGTCTAAAGATAACTAGAGTTGGAGACAGGATCACTGTCACAGGCGGTTCGGCGGAGGATGAGCTTCTTGAGATAGAGTTGTTGATTAAGCCGGGTGCCAGCCAGTTCAAGGGTTTCGAGACCCCGGTCTCCGACGTCAAGGGCAAGACCGAGAGCGCCAACTTCTGGTATAACCTGCAATACAGCGCTGCGACAAGCTTGAGATTCGCTGGAACGATTCTAGTCGTGGCGGTCCCATTCCTGCTATATGGCCTCTACATGCTCTACGGTAGGGAGGAGGAGGCTACGGTCCCAACGTACCTAAGCACCGTTCCTAATCTGCAGCGGAAGCCATGGCTCGTTAACCTTGTATTTAGAAAAGAGGTCTTCGATTTTGACGAGGAGGGCTTCTACGCTACTCTACTCGACCTTCACATGCGGAAGAAGGTTCGACTGGATCCGAGGCAGAATGGTTTGAAAGTGTTTATACTTGACACACAGGTTGAGGACTCCTACGAGCGAAGAGTCATAGGCTTCCTCCAGAAGCTTGGGAAGAACGGCGTATTCGATACCGATACCCTGAGAGATCTCGCCCACGACATAAAGAACGGAAAGGGGAGCCCCACATACGCTTTGAGCATTAAAAATGATCTAGAAGGCCTAACTCACCAAGTCGACAAAAAATCGACGGAGAGATTCGCCATAAGTGGCAAACTCAAGATCCTGCCCGTCTTCCTAGTAGGTGCCGCCTTGATGATCGGCTCAGTGGTACTGCTGATCTCATCGCCCGTGGTAGGATACCTTCTGGTCGTACCTTTCCTCTTAGCCGCCGTCGTGATAACTCAGGGGATTGTCGCGGTCTTTTTCCCCTCAACTCTATTCGGGAAGTGGAGGCCGGGAATCTTCAAGGAGAAGCTAGAATGGGATGCCTTCAGAAATCATCTTGGTGACCTCGCACAGCTC
>CAZIAF010000144.1:0-5704 GCA_964537625.1 uncultured Candidatus Bathyarchaeia archaeon | reverse complement strand
CTCTCAACTACTCGATGCACACAAGGGCGGATGCCAAGGCGGTGGTGGTACCAAAATAACGGAACTCGGCCGACAATTCATCAAGGATTTCACTAACCTAAGAGAACAGATAAACCAAATCGGGAAAACCTCCTTTGAGGGAACCCTTACAGACATCCGCGACGAAGGAAAAACCATAGAAGTTGAAATACTCGAAAAACCCCTAAAACTCCCTGAAGGCACGCATCTAATATTCATACCTTTCCCTAGCCCAGACAAACCCGATGATTCGCCTCGACTCCAACAACCACCAAGCAAAAAACCACGAAAAAAACCCCTTCCTGAAAAAGGAACCGAACTTTAAATTTTTCCTTCTACGAAGTTTCATACCTCATCTGCATTTAAGATGCTGATATACTGAAGATACTTATCCTTAAGAGATAACCCCTCTTCAGTCATCCTATAGAAGCAGCGACCATAGATTTCATCATCTGATCTGGTGACGTAGTTTAAACCACATAGATCATTGAGGTGATGGTAGACATTACCTATGTCATTATCATTGAGGTATAAGTGAAACTGTTCCTTCATTGTCTTCCAAATATCGTAGCCATAAGACTCTACACCATTTTCGCCTTTTTGACATATAATGGCTAAAATTTTCATTTTTGTGGCACCGCATGTGCCTAGTGGTTTCGGCATGTGTATCCTCGAAACGCTTATAAGTAACCGGAGTATATATAATTTACGTATATGTAAAATACATTCTTCTCAGGTCATTCCTTTGAAGAATAAGGTGAGAATCATGAAGACGCAGAATGAATCAAATAAGTGCCCGAAGTGCGGTGACACGAAAATCGTCAGTGATCCAGATAACGGAGAGAGGGTCTGCAGTCAATGCGGACTAGTAATTGAGGAGGAGTCGATAGATATGGGGCCTGAGTGGAGGGCGTTCACAGTAGCTGAAAAGAACACTCGAAGCAGAACAGGCCTCGGTGCATCACTGACGCTATACGATAAAGGTCTTTCAACCGTATTCAAGGGCGATCGGGATGCCTCTGGAAGACGCCTAAATACTGAGGCCCGATTAAAGATGGATCGACTTAGACGCTATGACAACCGAAGCAAGTTCGATGAAACTTGGCGCCGCAATCTCAGTATCGCTATGGCTGAGCTAGACAGAATGTCTGTCTTACTACACATACCAAGTAACGTCAAGGAACAGGCTGCTCACATCTACCGGAAAGCCCTAAAATCTGATCTAATCAGGGGTAGAAGCATCGACGCATTCGTAGCAGCCGCAATTTATGCCGCGTGCAGAGCAACAGAGGTTCCCCGACCGATAAAGAAGGTCTCAGAAGTGAGCACACGCGAAAACTCGGAAGTCGCTAGAACCTACAGGCTACTCATCAGGGAACTAAAGATTAGGATGCCGGTGGATGAGCCCATGAAGTTCGTTCCGAGCATAGCTGCAAAGCTCAAACTCAGACGCGATACCGAGCAACAAGCCATTAACATACTCAAAAAGGCGAAGGTTAAGCAAGGTCTATCTGGGAAAGACCCGAGAGGTCTAGCAGCTGCAGCTCTATACATGGCATGCCTCGTAAACGATGATAAAAGGATCCAAAAAGATGTCGCAGTGGCTGCTGGAACGACGGAGGTTACGCTCAGAAACAGGCTTCGTGGGTTAGAGACTTCAATTAGGGGAGTTCCACATGAGATGCAAGTACCTGAAATCCCCATGGTCGCTCCAGTGTCACAATAAGGCTCCAAATGATTTCTTTTTTAATTACCCCTTTCAAATGCGTACGTGAATCTAATCCATTTGTACAAGCCTTAGAGATAAACAATCCTTTTAAAACTCAATCCATTTCATCACCTTCGATAACAGTTTGGTTAAAGAGAAAAAACCTGAAAAGAAACTGACTCTCGAAGAAGCACTCAGGAGGACAAGACCCCTCTTCATAATGATGATGATGTTTCCTCTATTCGGTCTTATTGCTGCTATGGTGATACTATACATTCTTCAGCCGAAGAACTTGTTATTTATTGAGGTAATGCTATTCATCTCAATGGTTCTCTATGTTGTGACGACATACCTCTTCGCCAAGAAGATGGGACAGATGGGAAAGAAGACATAGCTGAGTAAAGCTGAGAAAAAGCAATAGTTAACCAGCTAAGAGGCGCAGAGTATAAATTGCCCTAAAGTTTTAAATGAGAAGAACCGCATTAAGGTGAGTCGCCTTGATGAAAAAAGTCACGATCATCACCTTCCCAGAGTATGAGAGCATTGTCCTCGACTCCCTCGGTGCAGCTGGCGTGACCCAGCTCAAGGAGGTCACGGGAACCGACTACGACGAGTACCGAAAGAATACTCCGGAGCTAGATTACAAGGCACTATTTAGCGAGGTCAACCCCCGCTACAAGGAACTCCTAAAACTCATCAAATTCGAGATTGAACCTATAATCCCAAGCCTCGATGTCCTCCGCGACTATGCAAGGAATCCCGAAGCTAAAACAAAGATAACCGTTTCGCAACTCGACAGGATCAACGGGCAGCTCATGAGCACAAGGGATGCACAATCCAACGAGGCAGAGCGCATATCTCGAGAACTAGACGAGAAGATCAGTAAAGGCAGTGTTCTATATCACGAGCGGAGGAGAAGATTACTTGAACAACAATCTCGCAGGAACATGAAGATCGAGCTCCTCAAGGCATTCAACACCGCTGACCTCAAGGGAAGTCTGAGGTACGGTGTTGTTAACACAGAGTACCTAAAACGTCTGGAACAACACCTCGAAAAACAGTCAGATGTCAAGATTAATGCGATCCCCATTTCCCAATCTGAGAGTTTCATAACGATCTCCGGCCCAGAGGAAGCGAAGAAATGGGTCAGCGATCTCTTACTAGTCTTTGAGGCCGACGATATCTCCACTATACTTGGAGACGATGCCAAGGTTGCCACCGACCCCTCTAAAAGAGGTAAGGTGCTTGAAAAGTATTCAACAGAGACCGCGGAGTGGATGAAGAGCATCCCCGGTAAGGGTTTATTTTTCGAAGAGAAGCTCGCTGCCATGGAGACCGATCAGCAGTCGACGATCAAGCTCTTGGAGCAAGAGAAGGAAGAGAAACTGAAGGTATCTGCCGAGTCGTGGAAAGAGCGTACCGCTAAAGTAGAGAGCGAGATTAAAGAGAAGGAGATGAAGGTGCTCAGCGAGACGGCCTTCTGCCATAACCTTCTCAGGCTCGCGGCAGATGCCAGAGCACCCGTTATGCGAACCAAGGTCTTCAGCATCATGCAGGGATGGACACCATCAGACAACATAGCTGAGTTTAAAGTTGCTTTAGAGGAAGCCGAGAAGAAAATCGGCGAGAAAATCATCGCCAACGTGGAGGATGTTGAGCATGATGACAAAAGCGTGCCTACCCCCACTCCCAACATGAAGCCAAGTATTCTTATGCCCACTTGGAAACTCACTACTCTTCGTGGATGGCCAACTAACACGGAACTTAACCCAGCATACCTTTCTGTCTTCGTCTTCGCGTTCCAATTCGGTCTCATGTACGGTGACGTCGGTCAAGGCTTAGTAATCTTAATTCTCGGCTTCATTTTCACAAACAAGTTCAAGAAGGGTATGCTGAAGTATCTAGGCGGGCTTTTCATCCCGATGGGGATCGCCGCAACAATCTTCGGCTTCCTCTACGGTTCAATATTCCTAAATGAGACCATCCTAGAGCACTACTACCACCCAATAATGCCAAACCCCATACACCAGACAACCAAACTTCTGCTACTAGTCTTCCAGATAGCAGCCATAGAGATAATTCTAGGCCTCTGCATAGGCGTTTACAACCAAATAAAGAAGGGTAACCCCGTCGGTGCACTCGGTGAACACGGATTAGGCATGATTCTATACGTCGGTGGTCTATACATGACCGCGATGTACTTTATCTCGATAGGAATGAACTTCATGCAAGCAGTCAGTTACTGGGGATTCTATGTAATGATCATCGGTATGGCTTTGAGCTTCGCCGAGCCAGTCATCCATAGCATACAACACGGCCACGGCGTCGGTATGGAGAGCGTCGGCGAAGGCATCGGCGGACTCCTGATGACCTTCGTCGAGGGACTCGCCAACCTCTTTAGCTTCCTTCGTATCGCAGCCTTCGCGCTTGCTCACGCGAGCCTCGCTATCGCTGCTGAGGCGCTGTCAGAAGCCATTGTACTACCCATACCCATCCCACTCGGTTTAGTAATCATGAATATCGTGGCACTAAGCTTCGAACTGATCTCAAGCACGGTTCAAAGCCTGAGGTTACTCTACTACGAGTTCATGGGTAAGTTCTTCGACGGGCAGGGGGTCCCGTTCAAACCCTTCAGACTACCCCGAGAGAGAGATCTCTAAATAACCCCCGATTAGAAAAAGGTTATAAACGAAACAGACAATCCATAGGAGAAAAAGGTGTGGAATACCCGATGATCTATTTTAAGACTGCCCACCGTTCGGGAGAAGGGAGGCTCTAAGATGGTTGATTTTCTTCCTACCGCAATAGTTGTCGGTGCGACTGTTGTCGGTGCAGCCTATATTATGTCCCAAGGAGCAATCGTTGGGGCATCAGCTGAGGTCGAGAAGAAGAGCACTGTCTGGGGCGCCGCCCTGAACGCTTTCGGTGGCTTTATGATCGTTATGAGTATCCTCTTTACGATCATCATATTAGCTGGAGGTGAGACTGAAGTGATACCTGAGACTGCATGGCCCCTCCTGACTGGAGCGATGACAATGATTGGAGCAGGCTTCGCCGCCGCCCTCTGTATCATGGTCGCCGCGAAGGCAGGTTCCGAGATGCTGAGTGAGAAGCCAGAGCTTTCAATCTGGGCTCTGCTCTTCATTGCTCTCGGTGAGGGTCTCGCCATCTACGGTCTGATTGTCACCATTTTAATGGTGAACAAGTAGCCGTAGGGCGAGTCGCCCAACTCAACCCCTTATCTTCTTAATAATTATCTAAAATAAAACCAACACCCTTTAACTAATATCATATTCATATTAATATTTGTTAGAAACACATTTAATAATTAACATGAATATTTATCCCAAGGGCTTTTAGCCCAATGTGGATGATTTAAGCCATGAAGTTCAAGGCTAACGTCTATGTTACCCTCAAAGCCGGGTACAGTGACCCCGAGGGGGAGACGACAGCCCACGCCCTCAGGGGTCTGGGCTACTCTGTTGTCGATGTCCGGTCTAGCAAGGCGTATGAGGTCTCTTTCGAGGCCACGGACAGGACCAGGGCCGAGAAGCTGCTCGATGAGATGTGCCGGCGGCTCCTAACCAACCCGACAAAAGACGATTACCGCTTCGAGATAAGTGAGCTGAGATGAGCCGAATCACTCGGAGCCCACACCACTTCGAGCACTTCCATGTTGACCTGCTGAATGCCAAGGACGATGAGCTGAAGGAGATCGGGAGGAAGCTTGGGCTCGGGCTCAGCCTGGAGGAGTTTCACTATATTAGGGATCATTATCTGATCAGGGAGAGAATAGCAACTGATGTCGAGCTCCAGACATATGATCAGACCTTCAGCGAACACTGCAGCCACAAGAGCTTCAGAGGCTTGGTGGATACCCCGGAGGGCAGGATAGATGGGCTGCTCAAGACCTACATAAGACGCGTCGTAGAGGAGCTTAAGCCTTCGTGGTGCTACAGCGTCTTCGAGGATAACGCG
>CAZIAF010000143.1:0-5819 GCA_964537625.1 uncultured Candidatus Bathyarchaeia archaeon | reverse complement strand
ACGCTGCTGGCAAGTTGACCTTCACGGTGTCAGGCGTTGAGGATAAGATGAATAAATTGACGAAGTTTGTCGATCTTACTGGTCCCCAGTCTATCACCTGGGAGAAGCCATTCATCGAGACACCTGTGATCATTGCCTCAACCGCAGCAGTGCTAGCCATCACAGCGGCTGGCACCATATTCTTCATGAGAAGAGTCAAAACCCATTCTCTAAACTAGGTAACGATCAAATATCAGTCACGCGCTCGAATTTCATATACTATTCTGAGACCCATTTAATAGCTTGACGCGCGCACGACTAAGCGGATCCCCTGGAGCCTCTGTTTTGGGGATTCTTGTATGCTCGGTCTATTGTCATCTCCGCGATGTCCGACGCGTATTGGCTGATGCGTTTGATGCTCTCTTTGATCGAGTTTACGTCGCCGAGCGCTGATGTAACTTTATCTCCATCCATCACGGGTACGGGAGCAAGCTCCTTGCAGAGATTGTTGATGATCATTTCGCTGTCGATTATCTCGTTTGTGGGCTCAACGTTTGAGGATAGGAAACACCGGACGGCGAGGTCATATGAGGAGAAGGCCGCCTCCGCCGCTTTGATGAGGCCCTCGGATACGTTGGCTGTGAGCTTAGCCTCGCTGGTGACCAGTTCTACTACGCTTTTCGCCATGGCTGAGACGTGGTCCGCCACCCTCTCTATGCTCTGTACGAGGTTCTGGTACTCGAGACAGTCAAGCGAGTCGAGGCCCAGGCGATTGCCTAGGGAGAGGTTCAGCGCGCAGCTCCTGATCAGCCTCAGCAGGAAGAACATGAGTTGATCGACGTCGTTCTCCAGGGGGATGACTGACTCGGCAAGGGCCTTGTCTCCGTTCTTTAGGGCGTTTATGGTGTCTCTGAGCATTGAGTATGTGATGAGGTGGATTCTCTCTACGCCGGATAGGACTGATGCCCTGTCCTCGTCGATCAGGGTCTCGAGTGTTATGCTGCTCGCCTCGGATTCGATTATCATCATGTACAGTGTGCCCGAGATTCGCCGAATCGCTGCTTGCTGGCTGACTGTGAAGATCTTCTCTGATGTGAGATTGACTAGAGTGTATCCATCCATGTAGGCTCCGATTGTTTTGCGCATAATGGAGGCGTCGCTCTCGTCTGCGCCGAGTTTAATGTTGATGCTCCTGACCTCCCTCGGCAAGCTGTTTGATGGGTAGACGAACAGTGAGCCGTTGGCCATGGGTTGAATAGAGACCCAGTCTCCTTGATCGATGTTGTTGCTCCTCAGCCAGGTCTTTGGTAGGGATATTACCCGCGATGACTGGCCTAGGGCTACAATCTTGCGGCGCTCCAACACCGGTCGTATATATATGCCTATACTAATTATAATAGTATTTCTGAAATGTATATATTAAGTTCGTCTAATTATACACCCGGGTGGACGTAGCTAAGGGTTAGAGGCTAATTCACCCCCAACAAGGGTGATGGCGCGTGTCCAGCAAACTAGTTGAGGCCGCCCAGAAGAGCATAGAGCCTAGCGACAAGGTGCAGCGTTCCTATTCTGGCAGGATCGAGAGTAAGTACGGGTATCTTGTGCTCACGAAGAAGAAGCTGATGTTCCTCAGGGAGGAGGGCTTCCTGGGTAAGACGTACAGCGTTGTGCTTAATCTGCCGTATGATAAGGTTCGTGACTATTCTTCGAAGCAGAGGTTTAACTTGGAGGTCAATGATGCCTTGGGGGGTAGGAAGGTGTTTGTCAGCGAGGTCGCCACCTCGGTCATTGAGGATGCGTTGAAGTCGTTGATTCCCGATAGGAACGTCGCTGTGCCGGTGTCCTAACCACCTCTCTTTTTTTCGCGAGCGCCCGAGAGACACGGTAAATCATGGCCAACCCATCTTAACCAGGGTGGCGAAGAATGAGATTTACTATATCTGATTTCTGAGGACTTCCTTTGTCTCCTCTGGGAAGCTCTCCATCAAGGTGGCCATCATTTTCTTCGCAACGAACTTCTTAAAACCATCGCGCGCGCTCTCCAAACCTAAGCTATTATAATAGCCAAACTTCCATTGTTCTGGGCTATTACAATAGCCAAGTTTAAATAAATCTGGGCTATTATATTAGCCAAAGTGAAATTTATGCAAGCATCAGACGACGCTGATATTATAAGAATATTAAATCAACATAATCCTTGGTGGACGATAGGGAAAGTTCCTGACTTTTTAGCTCCTAGTTTTAGAAGAAGAGATTTCTACTTCCTAAAGGACACTTTAGATTCAAAGGAAATTATTGGAATAATCGGTGCTCGGCGAGTCGGAAAAAGCACTCTAATGTATCAGCTGATACAACACCTTCTTGAGAGAATCGAGCCATCCAGGATTATATTTCTTAAAATCGATGATCCGTATCTAGAAATCGATGAATCAGGGATAAAGAGAATATTCGAACTTTACTCTGTTCATATCCTCAAGTCTACTCTTGATAAATTAGATCAAAAAATCTTCATTTTCTTAGATGAAATCCAAAGCCTTACCAACTGGGGTCTATTCCTAAAAAGATGGTTCGACTTAGGTTACAAGATAAAGTTCGTTATCTCCGGCTCATCGAGCGCAGCTATCAGACAAGAGAGTATGGAGATACTTGCCGGGCGTTTTCACCCTCAAATCGTCTGCCCCATGAAATTTCTCGAAGTTGTGAGATACAAAGAAAATGAAACAGATATCAACCGAAAATATGACGCAGTGAACTGGGGTCTGCGAGGAGCTTTATCCTCAAGTATTCGAGAAGTGAAACCAGAATTTATCTACAAAGCCTTTTCCGATGCCAATATTCAGTTTGCTGGAGAAAGAGATCAACTCTTAGTGTATCTTCAACAATATCTAATGAAAGGTGGATATCCAGAGGTTGTCCTCACAGAGGACATTTACAGAATAATAGACATTTTACGAAATTACCTCGACCAAACAATCTACAGAGACATAGTGAGAACCTTTCTAATTAGAGACCCTAAATCCTTTGAATCTCTATTCACGGTTCTAGCAGGTGAATGTTGCCAGAGATTAAATTATTCGAGTATTTTAAGAGAATTGGGAATTAGAAAAGAAACTCTTCGGGGCTATCTTTTCTACCTAGAATATTCATTCCTAATAACTGAATCGAAATTTTATAGTAAAAGTCGTAGAAGTCAGGAGAAGAAGGATAAAAAAATATACATCAACGATATTGGACTTAGGAACTCGGTTTTAGGTTATCTTGATCCGGGGATTGTCAGAAATACTCAACAGATTGGATTTATAGTAGAAAATGTCGTCGCAGATCACTGCAGGCGTCTCAAGTTCAATATGGAACATGGCTTAGACTCAAGTATCTACTATTGGAATGACAAGAGGGGTCATGAAGTTGATGTGGTGATCGAGTTATTCCAAAAACCGATACCAATAGAGATTAAGTATCAGGAGGACATTGCTAGATCCGAATTAACGGGATTATATGAGTTCATGGAAAAATACAATTCACCCTTAGGATTTGTAGTAACAAAAAACACATTCAAAATAGAAGAGAATATTATTTATGTTCCCGTTTGGCTCTTCCTTTTTCTCTGTTGAAAACCGAAACTTATCAATTATGTCCACAGTTGTTACGATGAGGGGTTCAAGAAAGCCCATGACTTAAGTCATGGGTAGTTCACTGCAAGTTCCTCAACGGTGATTGGCAGCTAGTCTTTCTCCCTCTCCTCTGGTGGCTTGATGTCCTTGAAGAGGCGCGCGCGCAGCCACCCGGACCACGGCGGACCGAGGGGCAGCCGGGGGGTGACCGGAGACAGTCTCCACCGAGGGAGAGCCCGCCCTTCAGCTGACGGGCTCGGGGGGAAAGCTGAGCCTCGGGTGGGAAACCCGGGAGGGCTCTACAGGGCCGCCGCCTCGGGGGCGCGGGGCGTGAGGGGGCCTCAGCTAAAGGCGCCCCAGGGTTTTGGGCATTTTCATGCAGTCCCCCACTGGCTGGTTTGTCGCACGCGCGACAAGGAGCTGGGGGAGCGCTTCAGTTGACATGAGACTTCCATTCGACATATGGTGGAGTGGTTTCAGATGAAGCCAGAGGTCATCGCCTACCTAAGGAGTCAGTATAGCCTTGAAGCCCCGCGCGTGCTATCCATCTCCGAAGAGGCTGTTGTTTTCGTGGCTACTTGCTGAAATCGAGTTCCTGAACGGGCCCCCTGGGGAAGGGTTCCACTCCGTTTGAAGGCTCTGGGCCGGTAAGTTGTGGCCGCGAAATTAGATGCTAAATATAGATCACCATTCAGTAAATGTTATCTGTCAATAATTCTTTACCGGTGTCATGGTGCGGGTGACGCTAGACCTCTCCGAGGACCTCATAAAGGAATTAGAACTCATTGAGAGGACGTATGGGATGGAGCGAGAGGAGATTATGCTCTCTGCCCTTAAGCGCTATCTGGATAAGCAGTTGCAGCTCTTCTCTGAGGCCATTAAAAGGAGTCAATAGAGGGCCGCTATCGGTCGTTGATGGATTTAGGGGCTATTTTTTTTATCCTAAATGTAGCAGGTACGCTCCTTCGCGACTTTAAATTAGTAGCTACCCATGGCGTACGTTATAGCATTGCGAGCGCGCGGGGGTGCTAAAAGTAACCATCTTGTCAACTAACAATTGACAAATCAATTTAAATATTAGTATGGGGCGTTTTCGTTGGTGGCGGGGGGTTGAGCCCCATGACGACTCCAATCATCTGGTTCTCAATCCCGCCACTATTCTGCTCAAATCAGCTTGAGACCGTAAAAATTTATGTTAAAACGTCTCTTCGCTACAGGTAATTGCGGTTAGTATCATTTGCCCCTTATTCAGTTAATTGAGCTTTTGAATTAATTCGCAGTTACCATAATAGTTAAAATGGGTTCCCTAACCCACATTTTTCCGGCGGCGGGGGTTTGGGCCCCATGACGACCCCAATCATCTGGTTCTCAGATCCGCCTCGATTCTTGCTCTGATGGGTCAATTAAGTAATAATTATGGCTCTTTTTATTCTCCTAAGTGTTAGTCGTATTTTTTATGGATCACTGATCCATATCGCAGATAGTTACATATAATTAATCATCTACCTCTTTATCGGTTGGAGTCGTCAAGGGCAGGCCGTGGTGAGAGGTTGGATAAGTATGTCACAGTCTCGATCCCCGCCGCGCTCGCAGAGGCCATCGATGATCTGAACGTGGAGCTCGGCTACTGGCCGAGCAGGGGGGCCTTCGTGAGGGAGGCCGTCCTCGAGAAGCTCAGGGATGAGAGGCGTAGGCTGAGGGAGATGCGGGAAGCCAAGTCCGACGGCTAAGCTGCGGTCTAACCAGCCGCCGGAGAAGAGGGGAGAACTCTCCGTGAGTCCAACACAGTGGACGTAACTCCCGTAAGAAAAGGAGATGAAGTGAAAAAAATGGAAAAGAAGCTTGGCAATCCTAGCCGCCTTAGTGATAGCCTTAGGAGTCGTAGGAATAGGCTACGCAACCTGGACATCCAATCTAACGATATACGCCACAATAAAGACTGGAACCCTATCATGGAAATTTGTCGACGTGTACCCCATTAGTGGTTTCACTACCGCAAAGATAACCGCGAAAACATGGTCTAGCGGAGACACTGTACTCACTATCACCGCAGAAGACACCTATCCTGGATGGAAAGGATATCTCATGGTCAATGAGATAAACACCGGTACTCTTCCCCTTCGGTTCCAAAGTTTCAAGTTCGAATCCACAAGCGGTGCAGGTTTCGCAGGTTATTATCAAGTAGCGTTCTATTCTGCTACACCTAACTACACTAATGTAGGTCCAGCT
>CAZIAF010000142.1:0-5852 GCA_964537625.1 uncultured Candidatus Bathyarchaeia archaeon | reverse complement strand
TCTTGCGTGCGTCGTCCCTGCCCAGCTTGTAGATTCCCTTCACTAGGACTAGGCGTGTGCTTTGGCTCCCCGAGATGAAGCGGTTCATTTCGGCTGTTAGATTGGCTTGCTGGTCCGCGGAGGAGGCGACGAGTACTCGGACGCGTTTAAGAGCGTCCTCGATGCTCTGACCAGTGGCTTCGAGGAGGCTGGTGAGTTGCTCGGTGTCCATCATGATGTGCTCTACCCGGTAGTTGCCGCAGATTACATAGACCGCCTCGGGCTTCGGCTCCAGCAGCGTTGGTTTCAGGCTGTTGGCGAGCAGGTGCATGAAGAGAGGCTCGATGAGCTCATCCTCGCCGTAGAATAGGAACATTGCTTGAGCCCTTATGCCACCTGTCAACTCATCCAGTTGGGGGCTACCTGTGGGTACCTGTGTAGCCGTTTGGCTGGGGTCGAGTCTATGAGCGTCGATGAACGTCGACATGGGGCATTGAAGCCCCCGGGATTTGTGTTTTTAAGTCGAACTCATTAGTTGAGGGCGGGGAGATGTCCGAAGGTCGCGAAATTCTTTATTTAGGGCAACAACCAAACCAGTCTCGATCAAATTGGATGCGATACAAGCTATTCTCGGAAGAAGAAGCATACGGAAGTTCACCGGAGAAGCAATCCCAGAAAGTGACATCAAGCTGCTCCTTGAAGCGGCGATGGCGGCTCCCTCAGCCTGCAACCAGCAACCCTGGCATTATATTGTGGTGAAGAATAAGGACACATTCAGTAAGATAATTGAGGCACAGCCATACACGAATATGCTGCCTAAGGCATCGGTTGCAATAATCGTATGCGCCGACCCGGAGCTTCAAACATGCCCAGGGCACTGGGTTCAGGACTGCTCCGCCTCCACCGAGAACCTGCTATTGGCTGCACACGCTATGGGTTATGGGGCAACCTGGTGTGGAATTTATCCAAATGACGATGTAGTTTGGAAGATTAAGGAGCTGCTGGGGATCCCCAAGCAAGCTTTCCCGCTATGTGTTATCGCAGTTGGGGTCCCTAACGAGGAGAAGCCACCAGCTAATAGATACAAAAAGGAACGAGTACACAATGAGAAATGGTAATTCTGTGTGCGCGATGAGTGTGTTATTAATATGGAATGCAGGTTGGTTGATTTTGTTGGCACTCCTAGTCACGACGTGTTCGTGGGTGAAGTGGGTACGATCTAATGTGATGAGTCTAGCTCTAGAAAAAATAATTTGCTATCCTCTTTAAAAACGCAATAATTTAGCATCGAATTTTAATTATTCGCTTATGTTTTGTTAATGACCTTCGGAAATCTCTTCCTAAAAGATTTTATATATTTAAAAAAAGAGAGCCTCTACACGAAGTTTTCTGTTTGTCGATATTAAAGGATTTGTCAGGGCCAAAGATCGTTACAGAACTGCCTGGACCGATTATCCGAGATTTCATAACACAACCAGGAGCAATATTTCCGAGGTATGTTCAACCCATTATGGAGAAGGCAGAGGGCATATTCATCAAAGATCCGGATGGTAACATCTTCGTCGATTTCATATCTGGGCGATGCGTCGTAAACATAGGTTACAGCCACCCCGATTTCGTAAGCGCCCTCCAAGATCAGATCCAAAAGGGTACAAACGGACTCACCCAAAATATCCTGAAAGTGATTAACCGTATCAATGAAGTCACACCAGGCAACTTTGAGAAGGCGGTCATATGTGGTCTTTCAGGATCGGAGATGAACGATGTAGCTATCAAGGTTGTACGACGTCTAACAAAGCGATCAGACATCATAACCTTTGCAGGCTCGTATCACGGCGTCTCCTACGGCGCATTATCCCTCTCTTCCTATAAACAGGACATGATCAAGGGATTCGGCCCAAAGCTTCCCGGTGTACACAATATGATTTACCCATATTGCTACAGATGCCCATTCAAAATGGAGTACCCAGGCTGTGATCTAGCCTGCCTAAACCAGATGGTAGAACACGCATTTAGGAGCTATGTGGTTCCTGATGAAGTGGCAGCTGTGTTTGCGGAGCCCATACAAGGAGATGCTGGATGGCATGTACCTCCTGCTGATTGGCTCCCCTCCTTGAGGAAGATATGTGATGAGTATGGGATACTTCTGGTGTCAGAGGAGGTTCAGACGGGTTTCGGGCGCACTGGGAAGTGGTGTGGAATCGATCATTGGAGAGTGGTCCCCGACATAACCCTTCTGGGGAAAAGCATAGCTTGCGGGGTTCCGAATGCGGCTGCGGTGATAAAAGCTGATCTATTCAACCGTGTTGAGTCATTCGACTTAGTTTTCCTCATGAACACATTCAGTTATAACCCCCTAGCGTGTGTCGCTACCTTAGCAAATATCGATATAATTGAGAAGGAGAAACTTGTTGAAAGATCTGCAAAGATGGGTGAATATACCTTTTCAAGATTAAAGGACATGATGGAGGAACATGAGGTTCTAGGCGATGTCCGTGGCAAGGGGTTGATGATAGGCGTAGAAGTTGTGAAGGATAAGATGAGTAAGAGACCAGGCGTGGAGGAAGCAGATCGAATAGTTGAGGAGGCCTTCAAGAGGGGTCTATATATGATGCAGATGGGATCTATGGGCACGGCGGTTCTCCGCGTCGCCCCACCATTAATAATCAACAGGGAGCAATTGGACTCTTGCCTGGAGATTCTCGAAGCCTCTGTCTCGAAGGTTGAGAGTGCGCGATGACTAATCACAGGGTTTGGGTCGGGTCGATCGAGTACCTATAGAAGATTAGGGCACCTACAAGCCCAATCACACCCATTATGAGTCCATAGAAAGAATAGCTATAAGCCATTATCACAATGCCGCCAAGGATCGATGCAATCGTCGCACCCATGTTGATCGCCGCAGAATGAACCGACATCATTGTGCCCATGTGATCAGGCACCTGCTCCATCGTTAAACTTGTGGAAACCGTGAACATAATGCCTCCAAAGAAGCTCCCCAACAGAGATAGGATGATAGACGACCATATGTCTGGTGCATTAGTCGCAGCCAAGATAAACATAGCCGCTATCGCAGCGGAGGCTGAGGTCAACAGCTTTCTACCCAGCTTCTTTGTGAGAGAGTCAGTTACAAGACACCCAGCTATATAAGAAAAGGGTAGCGCCACCATAACGAGTGAGACAAAGTTCATCGAAACCCCGTAGACCTGTCTCCAAAGGGAGACACCATACACTAAAAATACATTGAACGTCGCAAGACCTAGCATGGTCCCGATCAAGCACGCTAGAGCCGAAGTATTCTTAACCACTTCCCTGAACCCACTTAGAATATCAACTGACAAACCCATAGCGATCTTTTGTGAGTATGTCTTGGGGATCTTCAAATAAACAAGAATCACTGTAAGGGTAGTTAGCGGATTTATTACCCAGAATATCGCTGATCGCCAGCCCAGGTTTCCAGATATTACATCCGTGGCGGGTGCGCCTATGAGAAACATAATAGCTGTGACGACTAACGTCAGGCCAATTGCGCTCGTTCTCCTATTAACTGGCAGAAGCTCACCTATCAAGGCGTTAGGCATAGAAATTACAATGGCAGTAGCTACTCCGGAAAGCGCGAAAATTGACAAAAGAAGCACGAAGCTGTCAACGAAGTATGTCAGCGTCGCCGTTATCAGGTATAAAATTAGACCGAAGCAGAGTAGGTTCTTGTGATCGAACCTCATACTAATTACGCCCATCAGCAGGGAGAAAATTATTGCGACTACTGAGAACGCTGTAGTAAGCTGCCCCGCCATCCCCACGGATATGTTGAAGGTTGCAGCTATCTCGATAAGTACCATGCCTAATACAACTATTGGCAAATTCGTGACTCCACGCGATAATGCTAATGAAAGTAAACCCAACCGATCCGTCTTTGAGGCACCGTTCATTCTGACCACCCTAGAATAATAATTAATCCTAAAAATAGACTAAGGTTATCAAGTATTAATATTTAATAAAATAATAAGAATAAGTGAAATCAAACACCCCACCATCATGACTAAACCGGACACGCGCACGTTTTTGTGTAAGTGTTGGTTTCTCATTGTTTAACGATCTAGGAGTCTTCTCATGTTTTCCCTAGCCCCTAATTTGCTCTGCCTTTGATATGGCCTTTTTTATGGGAGATAAAGTCAGACTTGCTAAGGTATACTGATTTTATATGTAGCGCTATCCAGGTTTATTTTTGACAAGAGTTTTGATGCACCCTCGAAAGCCATCCGGGAGGTGACATAGCCTCTTGTATAAGTCGAGTTATAGTAAACCGCTAGAGTATTACCTTCATAGCCCGCCTTTACGAATGCTGTCGACGTGTAGTTGCCAAGATAATTTTTTATGTAGAGCCTATATCCTGCGAATGCAGGTTCAGTCAACACCGTCTTCATGTTTTGCTCCATGAATGGAGTCGCTGAAGTATATTGTCCCCCATTAATTGCTTTCAGTACCCCATCCGCCGCTGGATCCGAGTAGCTGCGAATGTAGGTTATATCAAGTCCCTTCGGGAGGCTCCACCACCACCAACCGCCAGCTATCACGGCTATGATTACTATCCCCGCTATCGCTGCTAAGCGAAGGTTAATCTGGGGTCCACCCGGCTTGTTTATCTTTGTGAGGAAACCGAAAACCCTCATCTTTTCTAGGAGGTTATATTTTAAAGCTGCCCAGACTGCTACCCCGTATATCAATCCGTTTATTAAACCAAAGATTACGCTCATGATGTTTATGCCCAAGAGCCAGAACGCGATGAACGGCCACCTCAGTATATAGTAGTAGAGTGTGTATGCTGGCCAAATTGTTGGCCATATGATTGTGGAAACTAAGAGGAGTAGGAAGGGGTAGCTGAAGTTGGTTTCTTTTTGGAGGAATGAAAACAGTCGGCGAATTCCGTGACCGATAGGTGATAGTACAGCGTATGTGGTTTTGTGGGGTTTCAGCGAATCATTCACTTCTTCGAAGAAGCTGGCCCATACTTCCTTATCCATCTGCTCCATTGTGAGTTTTGTTTTTAGATTCGTGAACTCCTTGGTATTTGAGTCGATGTCGCCCTCGACTTCGAATACGCATTTCGCTAAGGTAATCACGCTGATGACGGGTATCCCCGTTCGAAGCTCCACGGGTAGAGATGTTTTTGCAGTTTGATGGTATTTTCCATCGGGTAACTTTGTCATATGAATGTTGTACCATCTGAGTTGGGGGAGCTTACTGGAGACGAATCCTGAGATTGAAGCCTCAACTACTTTCCTTCCACTTACCGCGAGCCAGCGACGGAATCTTGTGTTTTGATAATTCTGAAGAAGGGTGTATAGGTTGTTTGTGAGCTCCCGTGCGATGAAGCCGTTTGGATCAGCGATGTTATTCTCCATGATCATTGTTGTATTGGCGAATTCTGAGGTGGAGGCTATTTTCTGAGTGTTTGCAATTACAGCTTGGTTTGAGTTCTCTACACTGGTTATTTTTGCGTCTATTGAAACAATTTTTTTGTCAAGGTTGCTTATTTGTTTGGAGAGTTCCTCTATTTGGTCTGATACCTCACTTTTTGGCATTCCTAACCGCCTTTGCAAATGTCTTTGCGTCTCAAGGAATAATTAAAAATATGTATTAAGATTCAATATTTTAGCATCTATTGTTTTTTTCATATAAAAAATATATTAATGAAGATAATTAGGCCTAAATTTTCGCATGCTTGGAGTATGGCTAAAAATATAACCAAGTAGAGCGGATAGTTGGAGTTGTTTTTTGGTTCAAGTATTGGTTTCTTGCGATTTAGAGGTCTAGGAGTCGACTCGGGTTATCCTTGACTACGGATCTGATCTTCTCTTCGCTGACTCCTA
>CAZIAF010000141.1:0-5869 GCA_964537625.1 uncultured Candidatus Bathyarchaeia archaeon | reverse complement strand
ACACACCGGCAGCGCCGGTCTCACAAAGAGCTTGAAGGAGATGGGCTTCGAACCATCCCCTGAACAATTCAACCTCATCTTCGCGAAGGTCAAGGGTCTAGGAGACAGCGGCCAACACATCAGTGACACCGACCTCTACTCCATAGCCGAGGATGTGATGGAGGATCACATCGAGGCCCCCATGATCCTCGACGAATTAATAGTAACAACAGGCAACAAGATCACTCCTACGGCTAGTGTAAAGCTTAGACGTGATGGCTCAACGGTCCTTGAAGCAGCTACCGGCAACGGCCCCGTTGATGCATGCATCAACGCCCTCAACAAGGCGATCCACGATCAGAGCGTCCGCCTCGACGTCTACCACGTTGAGGCGATCACAGGCGGAACCGACGCTAGGGTAAACGTTGAGGTCAACTTACGACAAGGCGAATACTTGGTTTCAAGCCGTGGCACAAACGAGGATATAGTTCTAGCGAGCGTGGATGCCTATCTGAAAGGCGTAAATGTATTCAGCGGTATGACGAAGAGGAGACGAAAATGACTGGGTTAACCATCAGCGAGAAGATACTCGCTGTTCACAGCGGAGTCGACTCAGTGAAGGCTGGGGAGATTGTTAAAGCTAGAATCGATGCCTGCATGATCAATGATGCAACCGGCGTCCTCGCCGTTAGGGCCCTCAGAGATATGGGGAAAAAGCGAGTATGGGACGCAAACAGAGTCATCGTAGTGCTCGACCACGTTTCGCCAGCATGCACTATTCAGTCTGCTCAAGTCCATAAGGAGCTACGAGTATTCAGCCGAGAGCAGGGCATCTCCCGACACTTCGATGTCGGTGAGGGTGTCTGCCATCAGCTGGTCCCGGAGTGCGGATTAGCCAGACCGGGGGATTTGGTTGTGGGCGCAGATAGTCACACTTGCACCTACGGCGCCTTCGGAGCCTTTGCCACAGGCGTTGGCAGCACAGACGCCGGAGCGGCTCTCGCATTCGGGAAGCTCTGGTTTAAGGTCCCCGAGACGATAAGGGTCGATGTCACTGGCAGGATGCCAGACTACATCACCTCTAAGGATGTTTTCCTTCGCGTCGCAAAGCTTCTCGGAGTCGACGGTGCGACCTATACTTCGCTCGAGTTCAAGGGGGAGGCAGTTGCTGATATGAGTATAAGCAGTCGAATGACCCTCTGCAACATGGCTATCGAGGTTGGGGGAAAGGCAGGGATATGCGAACCCGATGAGAAGACCTTCGCCTGGCTTGGAGAAAAAATGGGGATGGAGAATACCCCGATTAAAGCCGACGAGGATGCTGTCTACAAACTCGGCATTGAGGTTAGGGTATCCGAACTTGAGCCTCAGGTCGCTTGCCCGCATAACGTTGACAACGTGAAGCCGATCCACGATGTTGAACATGTAAAGGTCGACCAAGTGTTTCTGGGAAGCTGCACTAATGGTCGCCTCGAGGATCTAGAGATGGCGTACAGAATTTTAAAGGGGAGAAAGATCGCACCCGGCGTGAGGATGCTTGTTGTGCCGGCAAGCAGGCAAGTATACTTCGAAGCAGAGGGGAAAGGTATCCTGAGAGGACTCATGGAGGCTGGAGCTGTTGTAAGCAATCCTAGCTGCGCGGCGTGCTTCGGAGGCAGTATCGGCCTCCTTGCACCCGGTGAGGTGGGGTTAGCTACCAGCAACAGAAACTTCAGGGGGCGCCAGGGCAGCCCCGAATCTGAGGTCTACCTCAGTTCACCTTTGGTAGCCGCTGCATCCGCACTAACTGGCCACATAACCGATCCCAGAGAGGTGTTATGATGAAGATCACTGGAAGAGCGTGGAAGTATGGAGATAATGTTAATACCGATTACATCATCCCCGGCCGCTACATGGAGCTAACAGATCCCAACGAGATGGCGAAACACGCCATGGAGGGAATAGACCCAACCTTCGTCGTCAAAGTGCAAAAAGACGACATAATCGTAGCAGGTAAGAACTTCGGATGTGGAAGCAGCAGAGAGCACGCCCCCCTAGCTCTAAAGTATGCAGGAGTCAGTTGCGTGATAGCTGAATCCTATGCAAGAATCTTCTACAGGAACGCGGTTAACATCGGTCTACCAGCCCTTGAATGCCCAAACATAACGATGGCCGTCGAGCAAGGCGACGCCTTAGAGTCTGATCTCGGAGCTGGGACGATCACAAACCTCAGGAGTTGTACTAAACTGCGGTTTACTCCTCTACCGCCTTTTATGTTGGATGTTCTAAATGCAGGGGGCCTTGTGCCCTACCTGAGCAAGCTTGACTCATGGTGAATTTAGCTATTTTTCAGAAATTCATCTTCGAACCAAGTGCGCGAATTAATGAAATCCGGCACACTGTAACTATTTTCCTATCTTTTACTTTATGGCGCACCCCATCACTCATTTTATTGAGGATTCTGGCGTCTGCGCACTGAGGTCAGGTAGACTCCAGATATTAGAAATCCGAGGATCAGAGCCTCATAAGGGAACCCGGGGATACCTCCACTGGATTGTGTTTGAAGCGTGATACTTAGTTCACTGACACTCCCCGCTACTGCGTTGCCCTGTGTCGACCCAGTTACGTAGCCACTCTTAGATGCCTGCACGGTGTAGCTGCCGAGCATCAGTTCGCTGAAGAGGGCGGTACCATCGGCTGCTGTGATTCCATCCAGAGCAATTTGTCCATTGGGTTGAGCAGTTGACTTTATCGCTACTCCTGAGACTGGTTTTCCGCCTGCGTCCTTGACCATGACATTGATCTTCCCTAGGACCGGTTTCAGGTTCATCTGAATTTGTATGGTTGCGGTCTTTCTCTCGGCCACAATTATGGTCTGGGACCCTTCAATGTAACCGATTTTACCTGTTTGAAGCTTATAGTCCCCCGGCTTCAGCCCTGGAAAGTATGTGAGACCAGCTACATCTGTTAGACCAATTAGCTGCGTTTGACCAGACGGCTGAGTACCTGACGTCACCGATGCGCCCGATATCGGGTTTCCGGCTCCGTCAACGATCTTCACCTTGAGGATGGTTACAAGAGTAGGGGTAAACTTCTGGATGCGCCCATTGCCGGTGTCCGCGACGTATACGTTGCCAGAGCCATCCACGGCTACACCCATGGGTCCCCTGAATTGTCCATCTGGAACTGCCCCCATCTTCCCCCACGAAGAAAGGAATCCTCCGCTGCTCGTGAACTTCTGGACACGGGCGTTTAGGGTTTCGACGACGAAGACTGAACCCGATCCATCGATTGCTATGCCTTCGGGGTGGTTGAACTGCCCATCACCGGTTCCAGTACTCCCCCACTTGGCTACGAATTCTCCGCCAGGTGTGAACTTCTGTATACGGTTACTGCCCTCATCGGTGGTGTAGACGTTACCTCCATCGTCAACCGCTAAAAAGAACGAGGTAGTAAATTGACCATCTCCGGTGCCTTCACTCCCCCATTTGGTTAGATATTGCCCGTCGGATGTGAACTTCTGGATGCGTAGATTCAGGACATCTGCAACGTAAACATTGCTGAACCCATCTACAGCGATGCTCCTTGCGACGTTGAACTGGCCGTCGCCTGAACCTTTACTCCCCCACTTGGCTACGAATTCTCCGCTGGATGTGAATTTTTGTATTCGGTGATTATTCTGATCGCAGACATATACATAGCCGTAGCCGTCGACGGCTATTCCTTCGGGGTAGTTCAGTTGACCGTCCGCTCCTCCTTTCAATCCCCAGGTGGCGAGGACTGTTCCGTTAGAGCTGAATTTTTGGATGTTGTGGTTAGCTGCTGAGGCGACGTATACGTTCCCGGAGCTATCTACGGCTAGGCTTCGTAGGTTGCCGTATTTTGAGGACCATTTCGTAGAGAATTTATACTCGTTGACGCTCTGCCCCTGAACATATGTCACTGTAAGTGCTGCTCCGAGCATCAAACCCAACAACGTGATTACCAGAACCCTGCTCTTACCAATCTTGTGTCTCATCAACATCACCGAATCGAGAGGAGATCAAGATCCCTTCTCGCTAGGGGACAAAGGAGGTAGTCAACTATTAACATTAACGATGAAGAAAATTAAGCGCCATTGGAGTACTCTATCCTGAGACTTACGCGCGAATTCTCGAGTCTCAGCTACGTTTAAGACTCCAAGTTCGCAAGTGGATGTGTGATGTGGGTGTGGGAGAAACAGCCAATATGGATGAAAAGGGAAGAATAATCATCCCCGCAGAGATCAGAAAGGTTATAGGTAAAAAAAAATTCAGCGTAGAGCTCGCGGACAAGGACACGATTGTTCTCAGGGCTATTGGAGATCACCGCGACCTCGCCAGGAGAATCGCTGACATACACCTCACAGGCGAGAAATCAAGGGCTTCGACGGACTTCTCGGACGTTAAAGATCTGTATGGCGGGAAACGTGTTGAGACTGCTTGATGCTGCTTCGGTGGAGGGAATTAGGGTGATAGACGTTGAGTCCAGCCCTGAGGAGGCTCTGAGGGGAATTGCGTGAAATGTACATGGGTTAAAGTCTTGGGCTTTCTTGAACTCTCATCGTAAGTATCTTAACTAGAATTTTAGGTGGGTTGAGCGCGCGGCGCGCGCATCGTGCGAGAATAAAACAAAAAATAGCTTCCATTTTTTAAGCTTTTATCTTTTGATCGTTTCTAATCCGCTCTTTATTCCGTTAGCAGCCCATTTACTCCAGGGTAGAGTGAAGAACTTGAATCCTCTCTCTACGAAGGAGTTTGGATCTTGTTCTCCAGGGATGAAGTACATGCCAGGGATCACACCCGCCTTCTTGCAGACAGAGGCAATCTTATCCAATGCCTCTCCATACTTTGGGTTTAGATAATCCAGAGCTATACCCAAATTAATTGAGAGGTCTGAAGGACCCACTAAGAGAACGTCGATTCCGGGAACGGAGAGAATTTCCTCAATATTTTTTAACGATTCAAGAGTTTCTATCATGGGGATTACTAATACCTCCCTGTTGACCGCGTCCATGTATTCACGATAGTTCTCAAACTTGCCCCATTCTCCTCTCATCCCCGCCGAGCTTCTCTGGCCTTCGGGGGGGTATTTGCACCATTGGACCACTTTGGCGGCTTCTTCTCTTGTGTTAACCATTGGCACGACGATGCCTTTAGCGCCTATGTCGAGAGCATAACAGATTTGAGCCTGATCGTTTGACCCAACTCTAATAATCGGGATGGCTTTTTTGCCCTTCATAGCTTGAACTTGATTCTTTAGTTCTTTGATGTCCACGGCATCATGTTGAGTATCAAAGAGAATAAAATCGAATCCTGAGTCGGCCAGAAAATCTACGGGGGTTGACAGGGAAGCGCTCGTTCCGATGGTGGTTTTACCCGTTTTTAACATGTCTTTAACGTTGTTCATATTAAACGTCTAAAAAATGGTTCTCATAAAATATAACATATAGTTTTCATACGCGTTATAATCACGAGTACTGGATACGAGTCGCGTGAAAGGACTGGATTGACTCCTATTTTGAAAAAATGCCATTGATTGCATGACTGTGCTCATTGCCCACGCATCTAATGATTGAATACATTTATGGGTCTAGCATTTTTTTAGATGTGGTAGTGAGTCGTCACTTTCTCCACGCCTTTCACAATTAAGTCGAGTTCCTCAGGTTTGAGGTAGGGGTGCATGGGGAGGCTTAGTATCGTCTTCGCCAGATGCTCTGAGTGGGGGCATGGCTGTGGGTTGAGGGTCTGCTTGATTATCGATTGCTCTGTGAGCGAGGCCGGATAGTGAACCCCGCAGTCGATGTTCTCAGCCTGGAGGGCCTTCATGAAGGTGTCGCGGCTGCAGCGGAGCCTCGTCGTGTCGAGGGTGATGCTGAAGTAGCTGTAGGTGT
>CAZIAF010000140.1:0-5872 GCA_964537625.1 uncultured Candidatus Bathyarchaeia archaeon | reverse complement strand
CCCTTCCTCCAGACCTGGGGAAAGATGCTTCACGACGTCCAATACTATGGCGCTATCGCCGAGTGGTGGTGGGCTATCCCACCGGGCTTATGCATTGCATTTCTCTCAATGGCATTTGTCTTCATCGGGTATGCAATGGATGACATTCTCAACCCGAAGCTCAGGAGGCGATGAGAGTGAATATGCCGCTTCTTGAAGTCAAAGACCTAAGAATGTATTATTCTACAATGAAGGGCGATGTGAAGGCGGTAGACGATGTCGAGTTTTCCCTCTTAAAGGGTGAGTCACTGGGTATTGCCGGAGAATCGGGCTGCGGAAAGAGCAGCGTCGCCCTCGCGTTGATGAAGCTCTATCCATACAATGCGAAGATAGTAAGCGGCGAGATCCTCCTCGATGGCAAAAATATTCTCGAGATGAGTGACGAGGAGATTAGGAAGGATGTCCGGTGGAAGAGGATATCAATGGTCCCTCAGGCAGCCATGAACGCCCTTAATCCAGTCTTCACTATACAGGATCAGATAGTCGAGGCTATCCTAACTCACGAGGATGTCTCCGAGAAGGAGGCAGAGGACAGAACTGTAGACCTACTGAAAAAAGTAGGTATTGACCCATCGAGGGTGAAAAACTATCCCCATGAGTTCAGTGGAGGTATGAAACAGAGGGCCATGATGGCTATGGCACTATGCTGCAACCCCGACATAATAATAGCCGATGAACCAACAACAGCTCTCGACGTCATCGTCCAGGCTCAGGTGCTCAAGGTAATAAAGACCCTCCAAAGGGAGCTTGGTCTCTCGATGATTCTAATATCCCATGACCTATCAGTCGTGGCTGAGACCTGTGAAAACACATTGATTATGTATGCGGGTAATATAGTTGAGGACGCTTCTACCCTAGAGATCTTCCGACACTCGCTCCATCCCTACTCAATAGGGTTGATCGGCGCCTTCCCGAGACTCACTGGTACTAAAAGAAGACTCGAATCCATTAAGGGAAACCCGCCGAACCTACTCAATCCACCTTCGGGTTGCAGGTTCCACCCGAGATGTCCGAATGCGAAAAACTTCTGCGGGAAAGAATCGCCGGTCCTAATTGAGACTCATAAGGATCATTTAGTTGCCTGCCACATGGTGAACAAACACCCCGAGTACAGGTGAGACCATGTCTGAAAAAATATTAATCAAGGTCGAGGGCCTCAAGGAATACTTCCCCGTAAGAACAGGGATCATTCAGGGCCTAAGATCGAAGGAGGTCCCAATGGTCAAAGCCGTCGATTGTGTTAGCTTCTCAATAAAACAGGGTGAGATATTCGGCATTGTTGGAGAAAGTGGCTCGGGTAAGACAACGATAGGAAGAGTCATCCTGATGCTTATTGAACCCACTGAAGGCAGCGTCTACTTCGAGGGAATCGACATTACAAAACTCGGGGGAGAAGAGATGAAGAAACTACGTAGAGAGATGCAACTCATATTTCAGGATCCCTTCGAGTCCCTCAACCCGAAAATGACAATCTACGAAGCTGTAGTCGAGCCACTTGAGATCCATAAAATAGGAAGGGGCGAAGAGGAAAAGAGAAAACTCGTTTCAATCGCTTTGGAGGAAGTTCAACTGATTCCACCTGATGACTTCCTCTTTAGATATCCCCACGAGCTCAGTGGTGGTCAGCGGCAAAGGGTAGCAATAGCTAGGGCGCTCATACTTCGACCAAAGTTCGTCGTTGCAGATGAGCCAGTATCGATGCTCGATGTCTCTATCCGAACAGAGGTTCTAAATCTTATGCTCGACCTCAAGGAAAAGTTAGGCCTCACATACCTCTTCATCACCCATGACCTCGCAATAGCCAAGTACATGTCCGAGAATATCGGAGTCATGTACCTAGGTAAAATAATTGAGTTCGGACAAGTCTCAAATGTCCTTGACGATCCCGACCATCCATATACACAAGCGTTGATGGCAGCAGTGCCAGTACCCGATGCAGAAAAGAAGAGAGGAGACCTACCAATCAGAGGCGAAACCCCACAACCAATAAACCTCCCACCAGGATGCAGGTTCAATCCGAGGTGCCCTTATGCATTCGACCGGTGCTTTAAGGAAGAGCCTAAGCTCTACACTGTTGAAACAGGCCACGGTGCAGCTTGCTTCCTCTACGAAGAGTTCCATAGCGGACGTCTCGCAAGAGGGAAACTCCCCCAAAGCTAAATTGCATAATATAGTTAATCGAGAGAGAATAAATTAGATGTATTTTACCATTTTCTTAACTTAACCTAGGGAACATTGCTTATATACAGCTAAGATGTCGAAAAACATCCATTTTTTGAGCCATTTCTTACAATAATAAGGTAATACAGTAGTGTAAATGATTAAATCTCTAAAACATGAGATCAAAGCGTTACTTAGAGGATGGTATGTTTATGGCGAGCGGTACTTCCGGAGAAGTAGTACACTGTCCAAATTGCAATGAGGACGTCCCAAAGACTCTCTACTGCTTGAACTGCGGTTTCCCCCTGTATAAAGAGGAACAAGGAGTTGAGGAGAAGCCTGAAACTGAGGTTGCAGAGATGAAACCCGAAGTCAAGGAGAAACCCAGCTCATCTGAGGAAGATGCCGTCATAATAGTGGATGAAGAGCCTGAAGAGAAAATAAAAGATGAGACGAAGCTGGAGCAAATTGAAGCCAAAGCACAGATAACAGAACCTGAAGTGCATCCGCCAGAAATCCCTGTAACTGAAGAACCAAACAAAGAAGTCGTCCAACCAACCTCGCCACAAATAACAATTGAGACCGAGGTGAAGAGGGATGAACCCACAGTTGAGGCGATTCCTGTAACCATAGAGGTGCCTGCTCCTATTGTCGAAGAAATCCGGTCAGAGCCAGGATCTGTTTCGACCGTAGAAGTACCATCACAGGAGAAGGCAGCGACTCCATCAGAGGAGATGCCTTCATCGCCCATAGAATCACCAAAGTTAGCTGAAGAGACTCTAGTGGAAAAAGAAGAACCGACCCCAATTAATGAAACGCTAAAACCAGCAATTATAGAAGAGTCAACCGCAGAGCCCGTTACAGAAGAGTCCTTATCTACGAGAATCGAACCATCAAAGCTTGTGGTGGGGAAGATGGAAGAACAGTATGAAGATGAAGTCATGAGGAAAGAATACGTCCCCGACGCCCTAACCAGAGACCTAATGGAGAGCCTGTTGAAGAACATCTCCCTCAAGATAAAGCTCGCAAAGTTCTACAGAGAGGGACAAATGAAAGAGGAGACGTTCACCAAGCTCTTCGAAAAATATGTTGAAGAAGGTAGCCTCTGGTCCAGTCGCCGCGAAGAGATGATGAAAATACTCAATGCTGAGATCGAAGAGATGGAAGAGATAAACATCAAATCTATGGAGCTCCTTGAATTAATCGAAATAAGAAGATCTATCGGTGATGCTTCCGAATTAGAGTACGCGGCTAAGGCTCCCGCCTATAAATGGGATATCGAAAATTACGAGAACCAGATAACTGATAAGAAAAATAAGCTTGCTTACATGGAGAATATAGGAATGCTCCTTACAAAGGAGGAAGCAAAAGAACTCCGTGAGCTAGCTAGCACACAGTACAACACACTAGATGCATTACAGATTTCGAATGAGGAGATCCTAGTTAAGTTGAAGAATAGCCTTTATGAGGCGATTAAAAACCTAGGATAAAATTTTTTAAAAATCTTTGCAGAAAAGGATTTAGGTTTAAGACATAGACATCTCATATTTAGATAAAAATATGCTTAAGCTCAGCGTTCGATACTGAATACCGGTTGGAATCGTTATTACTTAGAAGTCAATAATAACAATTTGGTAGCTATGACCGAAGTATCCCAACATATTGGCAAAAATGTAAAGCTTGGTAAAAACGTGCGGATGTGGCACTTTACATATATAGGTGATAACACCGAGATTGGGAACGATACAAAAATAGGATCACTTGTACATATCGACTATAACGTCAAAATCGGGAAGAGATGCAAGATCGAAGGCTCAACATACATACCACCACTCACTGTGATAGAAGACGATGTGTTCATCGGTCCTGGGGTGATCTTTACCAACGATCCATTCCCAATGTCACCAAAGATGATTGGAGTCATAGTAGAGAAGGGAGCTGTGATTTGTGCAGGCTCTATGTTAAAGGCAGGAATAACCGTGGGACAAAGAGCGGTAGTTGGTCTGGGATCAGTTGTTACAAGGGACGTTGCTTCAGAGACTGTTGTCTTCGGTAACCCTGCAAAACCAAGATATGACCTCATAGAATATCTTAAGAAAAAGAAAGAATGGGAGACTAACTAGAATTTTGAATAGTTTATCTACAATGAAATCAATTGTTGAATGACTATTAAAATTGCGCAAAATATCTTAAAAATTAATCTTATTCACAGAGGCTATCATATATTTGTTTTAATTTTGCAGCAATTTTTTGTGGGTCATTTTTTTGGTCCACCCATTTTTTTAAGATAGTTACTACGTGTTCTCGTTCATCCTTGTCTACAAGGAAGCTTTCAGTAAGAGCAGCAAGTTTCTCAGAGGTATCACATTCAAAATTCGGTAACTGAGGAAGAGAGTCGTAAGCATTTACGTCTACTTTTGTAATTACAGGTCTCATGGAATACATCGCTTCTAGTTCAGTAAGACCAAACCTACGAAGTTGAAACTGACCCCAGATGATCGTGCTCTTATTCAACTCATCAACGTATTGACGCCGATTCAGAGGGGGCAGCCATAGTACACGATCATCTTTTTTCAGGGCATCTTTAAATGAAGTATAGTTTTTTCCCCAAGAAATTGTTTTTAAAATGACTTTGTCGTTTGATTCTTTTATCTGCATCCATGCTTTAAACGCAAGTGAGGTTTTTTTAGTGTCTTCATCGTGACGTGTCGGTAGAAAAATCACTTGGTCTGTAGATGGTTCACCGATGGTTAAGACCATAGGGTCGATCATATTAGGGAGTGTTTCTGCAAGCATCTTTTGATGATTAAAAGGTAGGTAGTCGAGCAGGTCCGACGTAGCCAGGAGAACCTTATCTTCTTTTATAATCTTATAGCATGTTTTTATCAGATTCCGTTTCGGCGTCATCCAAGTTTTTCGAATGTCGCTACCGTGAAAATGACGAATAATTTTTGCTCCACTAATTTTTGCCATAAGTGAGCCACTTATTTGACCACCTTCATGGAGATGAATAATGTCAAAGTCATCCGAAGCAATTTTTAAAATGTTAATATGATGTAATAATTTATTTGGGTTGTTATAATACCGGAAAACAAGATTAAGCGGGTTTCCTGATTCATATCCATAAATTATTTTTTTTGCAGGTTCGCTGAGCGGAGTTTTTGGTAGGTAAATTATTGAGTCGATGTTATAGCTTGTTTTCATAGCATATGCAAGAAAATATGCTACATTAGCAATATTACCGAGATGAGCGACCTTCATCTTCACATTATTTATCCGTTCTAGTAATAATTTATTGTCTTCTTGAAAGTTAAAAAGATCAGTAAATTAATTTATACTATTAATTGTAAGTATTAAAATGATAAAAGGGGTCCATTTTATCCTTTAACTCTGAATCTTTTTATTCGAAGTCATGCAGTTTAATCCATTCATATTGAGGAAAAAAAATCAAGGTGTCGAATGCGTTGAAGATACTTATAATGGGCATTGATGGCTACTTAGGCTGGCCTTTGGCGATGCACCTCTCAAACCGAGGGCACAATATATCTGGTGTGGATAACTTCAGCAGACGTAGAAATGTGGAGGAAATAGGCTCTGATACGGCGACTCCAATAAAATCTATGAGTAAGAGGTTAAAGGCCTGGGAGAAGACCTCAGGGAAAAAACTTGGTTT
>CAZIAF010000139.1:0-5878 GCA_964537625.1 uncultured Candidatus Bathyarchaeia archaeon | reverse complement strand
GACGGGGAAGATGGTTTGCACGGGGGCGAAGTCGGAGATGCAGGCGAGGAGCGCGGTGAATAAGGTTGTCAGGGAGCTGAAGGGGAATGGAATCATCATACTCGGCAAGCCGAAGATTGAGATCCAGAACATGGTGGCCTCCGCGAACCTTCACGGCCAGATCGATCTGGAGATGATGTCCGACGTCTTGGATAATGTTATGTATGAGCCTGAGCAGTTCCCCGGCTTGATTTACAGGATGAAAGAGCCAAAGATTGTCCTTCTTGTTTTCGCTTCGGGGAAGCTCGTGATCACAGGGGCTAAGAGGGAGGAACAGGTCTCAGAAGCTGTTGAGAAGATCAGGGACGTCCTAATCGAGTATGACCTGCTTTACCAGGAAAAAGATCTCTAGCCCGGTTCATGCTTTCGATACGCGATAGCTCGGCAATTACTCTTATGTCAATCCACACTTAACCACTCTAACTTTAGCTAAACTGACTCCCGCGAGAGGAGGCAAAATATGCGATAATAACTGTTCAGCTGTACATGGTCTAACTATCCCATTGGAAAGGGTAGTTTGATTCCATTTACCATTCTCTTTCCGATATGATTGCAATTTATCGCCCTTGTTATTGCATATGTAAATAATACACTCATCGTTTTTCATTCTAATTTACCACCTTTAAAATGATAGACATAGTACTTTTCTTTTAAGCATCCACCTAGGTGCGCGGGAGGTTTTTGAAAAATGCGCACGCGCATTGAACATTGGAGGGATATATGCGCGAAATGTTATATACTTCTCAGTCTAAATTTAATTGGTTCTGTTTAATCTGACATAAACAGTTAGAACGAACCAAAAAAAGGGAGAATGAACGAAATGTTAGTAATTGAATACTTTAACTGGAAAGGAACAATAGAAGAAAGAACAAAATATGAAAATGAAGAAAAAAAGAAATGGGCTAAGATAAAGGGAGTGAAGATCCTCGGGGTTTACACGCCTACAATCGCATGGAACCGCGCATGGGTAATAGAGACTGACAGCTTTGATACACTTCTTAAGAACTCGGATGTCTATAACCCGAATATCTCAAACACAGACTTAGTCATACTCCTGTAATGATAGTATTCCTCTTTTTTATCCAAAACACATTTACTCAAGGCTCGGCTACATCTGTTTTTCGTAGTCTTAACCCACTAATGAGCTCAAGGTGAACACGCGTCTCCGAGACCATGTAGGTAATGGATGATTATTGATATGAATGGGAGATACTTGAGGAGCTGATCCTGTTTTTAGGAGGCTTCGCAGTGCTCTTCTCAACCGATCTTAACCCCTAAGTAGAACCCGCCTAGGAAGCTTGCTGCGAAAGGTAGGTTGCCAATGAGGGTTGTGAGGACACCCTCCGCGATACCCACTTGCCCAATCACTCCATTCGCCCACTCCTCCAGGGCGGTATAGTTTATGTTTATTATGCCCTTAAAGGCGAGCGCCTGGAGGCCGAGGAAGGCTATGCCGAGTATAAATGCTACAAGTCTACCGATCTTCATAAGTGCATAGCCCACGCAGAGTCCAGCGATACCGCCTACTCCTAGCTGTGTTAAAATAGGGGTAATGATGTCCACCAAGTTCTATCAGTTCCAGAATGGTGTTTAGATTGATATAAATTAGGAGTCTCTAGAGGAGACGCACGCGCATTTAAAAATTTAAAGTTATATACATTCCTCCGGATATAACATATTTTTCACATGCAAGTTGATCACCACGTGGCGTCATTACCTCGCAATCGCTCTGCCTGAGAGCTAATGTATAAAAAAAGTTTAATATTAAATTATTGAAATTTTCTATTCAGGTGTCGCTGAAAACTAGGACAGCAGCACCAACTAGGGATGGAAAAATGAAGTTCATCTGGTATTGGCAGTGGAAGTGGGAAGACTACGACCTAGAGATGAAGCAGGGCGAAGTGATGAGGAAAGCTATGGCTGAAAACCCGAAGCTATTCCCAAAAATGCTCACCAACTCCTGCTTTACAGAGAGGGGCAAAGGTTTCAGGCTTATTGAGGCTGAAAACGAGGAACAGTTGATGAATCTGGCTTTTCTCTGGCAGAACTCTGAGAACTGGAAATTTGAACCTTACTTAGAAGTAGGAGACGCCACAAATAAGATTTGGAGTAAATGGCATAAACCTTAAACCACGTCTACCAATTTTTTTCATATTTTTTTTCCATAAATCGTGCGCGCTAAAAAAATCATTAGATGATTATATGCGCTCGCAACCGACTAATGCACGCGTGTCAGGCGCACGCATGCGCGTATTTATGTATAGATTTGAATAGGAGTTGAGCGCGCAACGAACCGGGGAGGCGAATCTCATCTGTCGTCGAATCGTGTTCGTGTGTGAACATAGTTTTATTCCCGACACACAAGTGGATCATGTTCCCATCGTATTTTTGAACTTAGGCGACGAACCTTAAATATTGTAGATTTAAAGTAGTGATACGAGGGGTGAGTGGTTTGGGGAAGGCTTTGGTGGTCTATGATACTGTATATGGTAATACTGAGAAAGTTGCAAAGGCTCTGGCGAAGGGGTTGGGAGATAACGGCGTTGATGTCGACACATTACGGACTGATTTGGTTAATTTTGATGAATTGAGCAAATATGATCTGTTGGTTGTCGGTGGTCCGGTTCACGCTTGGAGTGCAACGAAGCCGATAAAGGCATTTCTGGAGCGGTTGAAAACTGTGAAAGACTTGGGTGGAAAAAAGGCGTTTGCGTTTGACACCAAGTTGGGTAGGAGCAGTTTGGCTGGAAATGTTGGGGGAAGTATCGAAGGAAGTTTGAAGAGTCTTGGCTTGACGATTGTTAAGCCTCATGCTACAGCGGTTGTAAAAGGTAGTAAAGGGCCTTTGGAAGAAGGTGCGGAAGAAGCATTCATTGAAGTCGGCGCTGAGTTAGCTAAGATGATGTAGCGCTCGCCATAATATTCGCGCGCTCATTCATTCCACTTGGCTCCTATTAGGTCTAAAGCGTTATCGGCTGAAGCATTCTCTTGATCCCTGTGACGTCCGCATACGGGCAGTTCTCAATACTCTTCTCGCCTATGAATAGCTTGGAGGCGAAGGTGAAACAGCCGCTCTCACCACACTCTTTACAGTTAGTTTGTGGTAGCTTCTTATTTAGGGCCATTGGGCTTAGCTTTTTCTTCTCCTCGACGAGGTCGTATGGTATCTTTGGGTGGGCGGTCTGATAGGCTAGGCAACGATTCAATAGGTCGGTTATCTTCTTCTTTAGATCCTTTAGTTCGTCATCGTCCTTGATGTATGTCACCGCGACCCCTCCATTGTGGCTGACGACTACGTTGTGTCTATCGAATGAGTAGCTCGTGGTTTTTGAGGACTCAGAGTATCTTGCGTTAGGCGCCGTAAGGAAGAGGATGGGTAAGATGTTCTCTAGGTTCTTGTCAGTTTTAGCCACGATCTTGAACCTTTCTGGTTCTGCCATGCATGGCGATCGATCTACTTCCTCGAATTTTTCTATGTAGATGCCTTTGAACAAGATTTTTAAAAAATCATCTTTGCTCATGCCTTTCACCAATAACTAAAATAGTATGTATATATTTAAATTATTAAATATGGTAAGTTTGGCACAATGGCGGGTTTTACTAAAGTGATAAATTTATTAAAACTAGGGAAGCGCGCGTGCTAAGGGAAAGTCAACCCTCGAGAATATCTTTCCAGTGATCCAGATACCTCTCCCTAGCTACCAGTGGCCGGTACTCACTGATGACCTCCTTCGCTAACTTGGCGCCATCCCAGAGAAGGTCGATGATCATGCTAGCGTATAGCTTCGTGGGGTTCACGTATGCATTATACTTGTCCTCAATACGGTAGTTCCTGCTGTGGCCGATTCCTACGGCGCCTCCTACGCGGAAGCTTGCCTTGGGCATTATATTAGCGATGTCGTTGATATCCGAGACTGCACCATGAGGAACCCTGATGGGAGAGGGGTCATCAGTCCCTATCACGACCTCAGATGCGTCTAAGATCTCCAAGGCATTATCCCTCATGCACCGCCAGAGAGCGGGGCTACTTTGCTCAGGACCGGGGAGGTATCCCGGAATGTTCTCGATGAAGACCTCCGCGCCTAACGCCATAGCTCCTCCCCTGAGGGCTCGATCAACCTTCATGGAAGCGTTCTTAATGGCTTTCACAGAACCCGCCCTGATCATCATCTCCATTCGCACCTCGCTGGGTACGATGTTCACAGCGTCACCGCCTTTGGTGATGAAGTAATGGACCCTCACAGCATCTGAGTCCTTAAAGGTCTCCCTCTGCGCATCGATCCCCGACATTGCGATGTTCGCGGCATTCAACGCGTTTACCCCATCCCAGGGAGCCGCGCCACTATGCGCCTCGGCCCCCTTGAAAGTGATCATCTTCCCCATGAAGCCGACGCTTCCGGGAGTAGGCCCCTCACCTCCACTTACCCCGATCTTCCATTTTCCTTCAGTTGACATGTGGTTAGCGAGGCTGATGTCAACGTCATCGAAGTATCCATCTTTGATGAACTCCTGCTTACCACCTAGGAAAAACAGCTTGCCCTTCCTATACTGCTCTCTCCTCCACTCGATTTCGATGGGCTCCTCAGATGGGACCGCTATGCAGGTGACCGATCCATCGAGGTGTCCCATGATCCCCGAGTCCTTCAATGCCATTGCCACACCGATCATGTTGGCCATCTGGCAATTGTGGCCGCATGAGTGAACAGCTCCTGTTTCGGGGTCCGCCTCGGGGTGCTCGGGAATCAACAGAGCATCGAGTTCCCCAATCACAGCGATGTTGGGGCGCTCATCACGCCCCTTGAGTCTAGCTTGTACGCCGGTTAAACCGATCTTCTCTTCTACCTCGAGGCCGAGGCTCTTGAATATGCCTGCGGTGTACTCGGCGGTCTTGTATTCCTTGAAACCTACCTCGGGGTGTTTCCAGATCCATTCCCCGGCGGCGATTATGTCATCTGCCCTAGCCTCGACGGCGTCGAGCATCTTCTTTTTAAAATCTATTTTATTCATGACAAAATAATACTTGAAACCAATTTAACATTATTGCGTTCACCGTGTGCATATATTCAAGATACCCCGTATTCTCAAATGCGCGCGATCGCGTATTTCATTGAGGATTCTGATGTCTGCGTACTGATATCAGGTAGACTTCAGCTCATGCGGGCATTTTCTTTAGGCATAGGCTTAAATGCCGCTTAGCGACTTCGACTAGCAACGTGAGCGTGAAATAAATGGGGTATTGTTTTATTCTCTGACAAACCTAAATTAGTTACTTTTTTAGACACCACACTCCGAGATGGAGAGCAGACGCCCGGAGTCTCCTTGACAAAGGAAAAGAAACTGACAATAGCTAGGGCCATAGATGCTCTTGGAGTCAACGTCATCGAAGCTGGGTTTGCAGCGGTTTCAGCCGGAGAGAAGGAGGCCGTTAAACTTTTAGCCGGTGCTAAACTTGACGCCGAGATCTGTAGCGCAACCAGGAGCGTTAGGAAAGATATAGATGCCGCTCTTGATGCCAACGTAGACTCGGTTAACATAATCATTCCTACCAGCGACTTACACATTAAAAGTAAACTGGGGAAAACAAAGGATGAGGTTTTAGACATCACATCGGATGTTGTCAGCTATGCAAAAGATCACGGACTCGTAGTAGAGATCTGCCTCGAAGACGGAAGCAGAACAGAGCTTCCGTATCTGAATGAATTAATTCAAAGAGCCATAGACTCCGGCGTCGACAGGGTTACCCCCTGTGACACAGTTGGAACGCTGACCCCAGAGAGAAGCTTCCAATTTTATAGCAGTATCCATAAAACCTTCCCGAGAATGACCTTAGGGGTACACT
>CAZIAF010000138.1:0-5882 GCA_964537625.1 uncultured Candidatus Bathyarchaeia archaeon | reverse complement strand
CCCCCATTGTCCCCCACTGATATCGGATTTATTCAAAATGAGCGGCGTCATTTACTCAGCGCGCGCTAAATATTGTCCCCCAATTTCCCCATGGTCCCCCAATAGTAAATGGGAATTATTCTTTCGCCCACATTGTAACGAGTAAATATTTATTGATAAACTTGAAAAATAATTATATGCGTGTTCAGAAAAGGAATTAACACACTCAGATTCAATTCTAAAAAAAGCTATTCTAAGTTATTAAAATATTAATATTCATAAATAAGTGACGTTTGTTAATTAAATACACTATATATTGAACGTGTTTCTAGGTTTTGTATTTTTAACTCTTTTTTTCTTTAAATGATATAATAGAAGCCTATCAAATGTTGATAGATCGATCTCCATATTCGACATGCCTTCTAAATCATAGCTTTCGCCACATTTTTTACATTTATAAAACTCTCGCTGAGTGGATGATCTTCGAAGCTCGCCTCCACAAGCAACGCAAACCATGAAGTTATCCAATGCGACTGCTTCGGTTTCTTCGATCATTTATTTTCCCGTTTTCAGATATAGTTTATAGTAATTAAACAGTTATGGATTGTAAATAGGTATTCACCCTCCAGTTATTAAAATAAATCTAAAAATTTTCATTATCGTGATAAATGTAGAATCAAGCATAAAATGTATGATGCCTAAAAATAAATAATTATAAAAATGGTTATTGGATTAAGTTATTTGGTGAAATATATGTATAATACATATACCTAAATAAATATATTTTTCAAATATGTGTATAATAGAGAAATATTACCTATTTAGTAAATAATGTTAAAATAAATATCAATTAATCATATCATAAAACCATAATATTATTTAAAAGGGTATGTTTATTTAAAAATGACTTAGATTATGTTTGAATTTAAAATACTTATTTCAAACTCTCTCGATGACAAAAAATTAGCTAATGCAATTAAAAATGCACTAGATAGAGTTAGTGAATTTAAATCATATTTTTCCGAAGAATATCCAATAAAAGGAGAAAATACTTCATACAAAATACAGAATGCAATAGAAGATTGCGATTTCATGATATCTATATTCACAAAAGATTCAATTAATGATCAATTAATCAATCAAGAGATCGGATATGCCTACAAAGTAAAACAAATCAATAATAAATTGAAAATTCTTATAGTAACTGAAATGAATCTAGAACTTGGAGGACTAGTAAGATATGCAAATGAAGAAATAATAAAAATGGATAAAAGAAAAATAGATTTATTATTACATAATATCATTTGGAGCATAAGAAAGAGCATACCGAACGGCTTAAGTAACAATACATTAAAATTAAAAATAAAATGTTGCGGCTGTAGAGATTTAAACGATAATCCCAACGAGTTCTTCGGACTTATTCCTTCACAAACAGACATAAAGAAAAATTATTCCTCAGAAAAAAATACTCTTAACTATTATTGTCCATACTGCGGGGCTTCAAACGAAATAAACGTACTATCCTTTGAGAATATGTCGCTTACACTGAGAAAAACACTAAAAGAAGAAAATACTTTAACAATATAAATTAAATAATTAAACCAGTAAAAACTGTTAAAATAACTAAAATATTATTTATTGAACCTAAAAAAGACCACGAAGCAACAAAAAGCGTGGCTCTTTTCCACCATTTTCCCTCAGGCATAGTCGTAATTAAAACTAAGCCAGCCAACCAAAAAATGATTAATGCATTAATCGGCGAATATTGAGCATGGGTCTCAACAAAACTTTTGGATAAACCAAAAACAGTTGTAAGATAGTCGGCTACAACCCCGGCGAATGAAACAAGAAATACACTTAAATTTTTCCTAATTAAATAAATAAAATCTAGAGAATTTAAATATTCAAATCTTAACATAATTTCTACTCCTAATAATGATTCCTTAATATGTATTAGTAGTACATTAGGTTATAAATTTAATCGAATCTATTTTTCTAATGATTGTTATTGACTATTCCATGAAAAATGACTTTTTTTAAAAAAGGGCTTTGATATCTAGAATAATATCTGGACACGTACCTTAAATTAAAAACATGAATTGTTACAATTTTTTGGAGCATTTGTTTTAAAAAAGGGTTTCCCCTTCAGTACTTAAAACAATGGTTGTTATTGGTACTTTCTTACCTGAGGCATTAATCGCCCTAGTTACGAGAGCTATAAGGCCTGAACAACATGGAACCTCCATATGAACAACTGTAACGCTGTTGACGGTGTTATGTTGGAATATCTCGGTGAGTTTTTTAAAATAGATTGAATTGTCGTCAAACTTGGGGCAGCCTATTAGAACAACTTGTTTGTTTAGGAATTTGGTTTGCCAATCTGAACTGGCGATAGGTACACAGTCAGCCATGATTAGGAGATCAGATCCCTTGAAAAACGCTGCAGAGGGGTTGACTAGATTGAGTTGAACTGGCCAGTTTCTTAGTCTTGATTTTTTAATGACATTCGTTGATTCTCTATGCTTTTTAGTGTCCTCTTCGTTGAAATGATGTGCCTCGCGTTCGATAATGCGAATGGCATCCTGCGGGCAGGTACCTAGGCATGCACCCAGTCCGTCACAATAAACATCACTTGCGAGTCTAGCTTTTCCATCCACAATATGGAGCGCACCTTCAGCACATTTCGGAATACACGCGCCACAGCCATTACATTTATTTTCATCTATTTCTACTATCGACCTTTTAACCATTGTATGATTCTTTGTGTTCATAGAATATAGACTCTTAGCTAGAATGCGTACGCGGGAGTAGTCTTCAACGGAGCAGTTTCATGTAACTATCCCAAGAAACCCTCAGTTTCCTTTAAGTACACATGAAATCTTGCATTGACCCGCATGGAGTCCTATGAACATAAACACCTGAAGAAAATCGCAGTCATCTGGCTCCTAAACCAAGGTTGCTTTCTCGCTGATGCCGAGGTTCCATTAAGCCAAGTTGGTTTAATACGATACTCAAACCTCGATAATAAAACGGTTGTTGATGCAGCCGGGGTTGGGCTTAGATTCAGCAAGGATAATGGTAAGTCTAAGATCTCAGGACAATTTGACCCATCTATTCTTGAAAGCGCCGAGGTTGGGGAGTGCATCCTAAGGGGCATAGAGGTCAAGGTTACTCGGGGTGACTACCGAGCCGGATTTGCTTGTAGTGGCTGTAATTATCATTACCTCTTAACGCCGCTCAAGCTCCTTGCACCCTCTGAGGTCCCGAAGGGTGTAGGTCTTATCGAGTACAACAAGTACAAGTGGAGTTGCGAGCTTGATACAACCCACCCCGATCGTCCTTATAGAATAACTGGACTTCGTATCCTCAAACATCCAGTTTACCGTCAGATTCCACGATTCCAAGTGGATGGTGCAATAGCTTACATTGTAAATCGAACAAACCAGTGGACTCGGCAAAAAGCGTTCGAAGAAGTCAATATGTAATAATGCTCCCCTAGGAAATATTTTTAAAAATTTATTCGTAAACAAGGTCGTGCGTACGCGCCGATACTTTTTAATCTCGCGTATGCGAGATTTTTGGCATGATTCGCGTCGCTATCAATGGTTTCGGTAGGATTGGAAGACAGGTCTTTCAGGCAGGGCACAAAGACCCAGCGATCGAGTGGGTCGCAGTAAACGACCTCACCGATACGAAGACCCTCGCACATCTACTCAAATACGACTCTGTGCATGGCAGATTCCCGGGAGAGGTCACACACAACGACCAAGGACTGTTCGTCGACGGGAAGTTCATCAAGGTATTCGTCGAGAAAGACCCTGAGAAGCTACCCTGGCGCGATATGCAGGTAGATGTCGTAGTCGAATGTACTAGCTTCTTCACTGATCGTGAGGGCGCCGAGAAACATCTTAAAGCAGGCGCAAAAAAAGTCCTCATCAGCGCTCCAGCGAAGAATCCTGACGTGACTATCGTCATGGGTGTAAACGAGCGCCAATACGACAAGACTAAACATAATATCATCAGTAACGCCTCGTGCACGACCAATTGCCTCGCGCCAATTGTCAAGGTGCTGCATGACAACTTCGGCATAAAGCGTGGATTTATGAATACTCAGCACGCTTATACTTCAGACCAACGGCTGGTGGATTCACCTCACAAGGACCTTCGGAGGGCACGTAGTGCAGCGGTGAGTATTATCCCCACAACTACTGGAGCTGCCAAGGCGGTGGCTGAAGTCATCCCCGACCTCAAGGGAAAACTAGACGGCATCGCCATGAGGGTTCCGGTTCCTGATGGAAGCGTCGTGGATTTCGTCTGCGAGCTCAAGGTCGCTACAAACAAGGAGCAAATCAACTCGTTGTTTAAAGAGGTCTCAAAGTCCCATCTTAAGGGTATCATCGAGTATACCGAGGACCCGATTGTATCAGCTGATATCATACATAATTCGAACTCGTGTATAGTCGACTCTGAGCTCACGAACGTGCTGGATGGTACTCTAGTTCGCGTGATCGGCTGGTATGACAACGAATGGGGTTATTCCAACCGGATGATCGACGTGCTGAAGATGCTAATTTAATTTTTTTTCTTTCATTAAGGTAAACTATAAAAATAACCTTTTCCAGTCTCACTGCTATGAAATACCGCACTATTGACGATCTCGACTTCAAAGGGAAGAGAGTCGTAATGCGCGCTGACTTTAATGTACCCCTTAAGAACAGGATCATCAGCGACGACACACGCATCCTCGGGACGATACCGACTATTAGGAAGCTCCTTGCCAAGGGCGCGAGCCAGATAGTGCTTATGTCGCACCTCGGCAGGCCCGATGGAAAAGTCGTTGAAGAGCTAAGGCTCGACCCTGTCGCAGAGAAGCTCTCAGAGATTCTGGGTTTCAACGTGCCCAAGCTAAACGACTGCATCGATGTGGATATTCCCAAGAGCGCCAAAGTGGTGCTCCTTGAGAACCTGCGCTTCCATAGAGAAGAAGAGGAGAATAATGAGCTCTTCGCAAAGTCCCTTAGTAAGTATGGCGATTATTTTGTTCAGGATGCTTTTGGGACGTGCCATCGGGCGCATGCCTCGACTGATGCCATTACCACATTCATACCCTCATGTGCTGGTCTTCTACTGGAAAAAGAGCTTACTATTATGGGGAAAGCATTGGAGAACCCTGACCGACCATTCGTGGCCATACTCGGTGGCGCCAAGGTCTCAGATAAGATCAATGTCATCAATAACCTTGTGAAGAAGGTTGATAAACTCCTCTTGGGTGGTGCTATGATGTTTACTTTCTACAAGGCGCAGGGTTGGGAGGTGGGGAAAAGCCTCTACGAGCCTGATAAGGTTGCCCTCGCGAAACTCATCCTCGATAACGAGAAAATCGTCCTACCTCTCGATGTTGTCATCGCTGACAGGAAGGAAGCAGGCGCAAATACCAAGATAGTCGATAACTTCAATATGCCACCTGACTGGTACGGTTTAGACATCGGTCCAAAGACTGTTGAACAATTCAAGGTGGCGCTGAATGGTTCTAAGACTGTGATCTGGAACGGACCCCTCGGCATGTTTGAGATACCCGAGTTTGCCAAAGGAACTAATGAGATAGCGACCTATTTATCGAAACTCAATGCAACGACTATTGTCGGTGGTGGAGACAGTGACGCTGCGATAAGGAAACTCAAACTCGAGAATAAGATAACGCACCTCTCGACTGGAGGCGGTGCAAGCCTTGAGTTCATGGAGGGAAAAGTTTTGCCCGGCGTGAGGGCACTGGAACTCAACTTGAAGAAATTCTCAAAGTTATGAAAGAACTTTTCTTGAACTCAGGTCGCGCACGAGTAATTAGATAGGTTAATAATCTGTAATTGGTTTTTGCCATTTACCATAGCCCGGATCACCAATTA
>CAZIAF010000137.1:0-6005 GCA_964537625.1 uncultured Candidatus Bathyarchaeia archaeon | reverse complement strand
CTATCCTCCATCCTTCAGGGACCTCACCGATCTTGACCTCCATGTCCTCTTTGACCCCTCCCCAGTTCTCGATCCATAGATCCAGGCTCCATTTACCCTCATCGCCTTCCTGCTTCTCTACGGTGATCAGTTCATTTCTCCAAGCACCCTCCGAGTCCTTCTCCTCCCCATCTCTATGTATGTCAATGTGTCTGACGCTGTCATAGAATGCCTGAATGAGGGCAGCCGCTAGCTCTGTTATTTTTGGGAACCTGTCCTTGGCTATCTCTCTAACATAGTCTACGGTAAACCTGTATCTTCTCCTGTATAGCATCTCCCAAAGGTTTTTGTTATTATCCTCGGGGAAAATGGTGTTTTTCATAAATGGATAGTTAGAGTAGGTTTTGTTTCGACTCGAACTTGTCAAGGCGTCCTTCGCTTTTTCATACTCTGCCCGAATTACATCACCTGTTACCCTTTTGCCATTCCTGTCCCTCAAATTCTCCCATGCATCAATAATTAGGCCCTGGCCTACAAGTGCCCTAGTTTTACTCTCCTCTTCTCCCAATAGGTGTTTCAAGCCAGGATATGTCAGAGGGCAGGTGAGGTTACCAGGGATAGTGTCCTCGCTGAACCATTTAGAGGCAGTATCTATAGCTAGCTGTTTTAGGTACTCTTCTACTCTATCACTCGTCGCGTAGATGTAGGCATTACTAACTGAGTCTCCACCAACTTGCTTATCTCGTATGTTTAGAGATTCATGTCCCCACAATAGGCTCCATGAACTGGGAAAGGAATTCTCGTCGAAGAGTTCCCTGAAATCTGGTGAGATATATGGGAAGTATTTTTTGACTTCTCCTTGAATTAACGGCTGTTCCATGTCTTCTTTACTCTGTTGAATAATTTCCAGGTACTCAGCGATAGTAATTTGGTTAGAGTTAACCCCAAATTTCTCGATAAGATATTTCTCAGCGAGTCCGAATCCTTCAGCCCATTTATTTTTTAGGGTTTCTTCAGCTCTAGGATGAACTGAGTCTCCCCGCTTCACATTAAGATTATAGCCTTCTTTCTCGAATGCTTGTAGGAACTCCCTCATCGTCGATGTTGGGTGTATTTTACCCGTTGTTATCCATTTATCCTGGATCATGGGAGATCTTAGAACAACTGACCATTGGTCAGCGACTTTTTCCTCGAGATTAGACTCATTGGTCTCGGGGCAGTGGTGTCCCTTGATCCATTCAATGTTATGAGCTTCCACGGCCTCCTTCCTTAGTAGACCGTCTTTAGCCATCTTGAAGTAGAATTCAGGCAGCTTGTCTTTGTCATGGGTAGGGTCAACTCTCCAATTATTTCTTCCCGCGAATTTCATGAATTCGATGTGTAGTTTGCCTGCCTGAAGCTCGTCCCGGTATTTCTTTAAAAGCTCTGGGTTGCTAGCCAGTTCTTTTCTGTATTCTGGTCTCAGACGTGATTCCTTTGAATCTGATGTTTTTTCTTCCTTGGCTATTTTCGCTACTTTAAAGGTATGAGGTTTATCAGCGCTATCCTTTGTTATAGGCACGATGACGCTATCACACCATTTTTCGTATGTTGTCCAATAAAGGTGGTCGTTTTTTTCTGGGAAGTTCACAACGATCCCAAGGGGGGCGACTACGGCGCCTAAATGATTGTCGTTTCTCGTGTGCGCAGGCTCCGTCATGTCCTCTAAGAGGTGGATGACTCTTCCCAGGAGTGAGTAAGCATCTCTAATGCTGCCATGTGTATAAGCTCTCTTGGCTAGGTTCCAATGTCCCTGCGCTCGTATAGTAGCTGAACTTGGATTTGGAGCTAGGAAGCGTCTTACGAGGTTTCCCACAGATAAGTTTCCAATAATGGGACCTACGTCACTAGCACCCTCCCAGTCACTCAGCCCACTGCCTGTTGCCGGATTATAGTAGTGGTTTTGTACTATTGTTGGGTCAAGAGCTGGCTTGTCTCCGAGATAATCCTCCGCTATGCTGCCCCACTGTATCCCTTGCGTTCCGCTTTTAATATTATCACTCGTGTACTTTATAGTAGTCCTCTTATAGTCGTCAGGGTTACCGAACCAGGTTTCGATACTTTCAACAGGTCCAAGGAAACTATTTACCTCATAAAAGCTGGTAAAATTGGGCGTCCCCTTCAGTTTGTTAACCGCGACTGATGTGAGCCCCCAGTGTGTGTAATCCTCATAGGCATAGACAGGTTTCACCATGTAGATGAACCAAGCGAGAATCAACAACGGAGCGACTTGGAGTATAAGGTCTTGAGGGTAGAGAGCCAATAAAAGCATGATAAGTGAGTAAACAACGATTTTTCGTGACATCAACTTCCCTCCTTATTCTCCTCTAGTTTGATCACCCTGCTGGCGGCATAGTTTTGTTCAGCCAGCGGACTGTATTGCTCCGGTTTCTGCCCTCTCACGCGTGCAAGGGCTGCTGATATTGTGATTGTCAGTCCGGCTAGAATATTTGCTGTGACCTCGTCCCAGTCAACAGTATCTCGTACACCTGTAATCTCAGCCTTTATTGTAAGTTTTCCTCCACCCATTTTTTCGGCGTTTTCAATCACATACTCTAGCTCCGCCTCTCCCTTGATGTCGGTCTTAACCGTCTTTTTTGATGGTTCCTTGTCGTTTCCACCGCTTTTCTCAGTGAAGGTGAACTCGACATCAACCCCGGCCACAGTGTCTCCCACCTGGTCGCCTGGCTGAGGTGTCGACACTGCTGCCTTGATTTTGACCAGCCCTTTTTCACCAACAGCCAGGTTCTGCCCATCTTTAGGCACAAGGATCTTGACAACGCAACCCATGATGTTTATTCTTATCTCGCCCTCGAGGCGAATGTTTTCGCTGCCCCAGTTGTATGAGGGAATCTTCTCCCTTACCTGGCTCAGTGTCACATCAAGCGAGGCCTTCACCGTTGCATAGTCCTCAATCTTTCCATGGTCAAGGTCTCGGGCCATGAAGAACGGTTTAAACTTTATTTTGTCCCTTTTCTTGTCATCTAACTCACCTAAGTCAGTGTCTTCTAGTATGAAATCCACTTCGCTGGAGTCCGGCACGTTTACAGCCCCCTCTGGACCTAGTATCTTGGCTTCAACGAGGCTTTCGACTAGCCGCTCATTTGAGAGCATCCTTGCTCCAGGTATCTTCACAGGCGTCGCCGTAAGCTCAAGCTTCAAAGGTTTAAAGTCCCTTGTAACAGCCACGGAGACTGTGTCATAGTCCCTTGTGCCGTTTCCCCCTCTTATTTCTGCGGTGACCTTGATTGAGCCGGTGTTGGAGGCCGATGCCTCGGAATAGGTGAAAGAATAGACGACCTCTCCCCTTCTATTTGTGGTGAGCTGAGCCGTGGTCGACTCCTCTTTCTTCTTTGTATTATCCAGGATTGCTAGGTTGACGGTTTGGTCGGGAACCTTTTCTCCGTTGGGGCCCGTGACCAGTGCACGGACTTGGAACATTAGTCCGTCAACCGCCTTTGCTCCACTGTTTTCACCTGGCTCGATAATTTTTATTCGGCATCCTCTGATCTCGAGATCCTTCGTGCCCTTGACGAGGATCTCTCCATCGCTCTCAGAGCTTGGAAAAATGTCTGATTCCTTCAGCATGGTTGATGCTTTGACGTGAGCTATTTGGGATAATGCGGCGGAATCTCTGTCCCTTGCTACAAAGCCTGGTTCGAAGTAGGCTTGGCTGGGCTCCTCCAAGGGAATAACAGAGCCTAGACTTCTTTCCAGTACCTCGAACTTCGGTGGTGAATCCTCTGGAATGGCTCTCTCCTCTCCGAATACATAGAGCCTTGCCTTGAGTTGGCTGCGGTTCTCCGTTTCCTCACCAGAGTCTGATACAGTTATTTTCGCGCCAGGCAGGGTTTGTGGTTCAGCCTCTAGCTTGAGTTCAGGGTTCGCCCCGGTAATGGTAATGTTGATTGGTTCTGATTCAGACTCGATGACCCGGCCGGTTTCTGCTGATACAAGTATAAGCTTGGCAGTAATCCTTACATGTCCATCTTTAATCGTTGCCTCAGGAAGGTATTCTGCGTATGTGAACTGTTTGGATGAGAATTCGCCTAGGTTCTCAGAGGAGGCGGTGTTCTCTTGGTTCCACTCTATCTTGGCATTCATCTGAGCCAGCTTTCCCTCTGACGCTTCTTTACCGAAAATCATCGTTTTTGCGTTAATTCTTAGACTGGTTTCCCCGTCTCCCTTTACACTCTGTGACTGACTCCTAAGCTCCACGGTGGGGGCTGCGCCAATGATACGTATGTCTCTCCTCCTCTCGATGACCTTCTTGGAGGGGCTGGTTATCGAAGCGAGCACCACGGCCTCGAGGCTCTCATCCGTCAGGCTTGCAGTGAAGTAGCTTACAGGTTTCTTGCTGGACAGTTTTCCGGCGTCGCCTGGCTCGACTGAGATCTCTATATCTAATTTTGTGGCGCTGTCCTCGGGATTCATAGATATTCTGGCCTGTGAAACCTCGTCGGCGTCTATCTCTAGAGGATTCACGATCAGTTCAATATTTACGCCGATTACTGAGATGGTGATTGATTTTTCCAAAAGTAGGGGGTTGTCCTCAGGGCCCACGGTTGCGTTGGCCACGATCTTTATTGAGTCATCTTTCTCGGTGTAGTTTGGCACAAGCTTCGCGGTTCTTCTATCTACACTCTCAAGGGTTCCCTTATCTGTCCCAAGGAAGTTGATCTCGATGTCCTTTTTTTCACCAAATATTGTGCACTCCCCTGATATGATTGAGTACTCCTCTCCGTCGCCAAATATTTTCTGAGGGTTTGCAGTCAGGTCTAGTCGTGGGTTTGCTCCACTCACTTTGAAGGACACCGACTCGGTGAGGGCTATATCGGGTAAAGGAGGCAGCTTGAATGTGGCTTTGGCGGTTAGGGTTATTACTCCGTCCTTCTCGCTGAAGCCCGGGCAAACCCTGACCACACTTTTTTTGGCTCCGGGGTAGTATAGTTTCCCGGTTATTAGTGACTGGCCTAGATCCCAGGCAACTTCCTCTGGGAGCAGCTCGTCCTCTTCGAATGCGTAGATCAATGCGTTTACTAGTGTGCAGCTCCCTGGCTCGCCATCGCCTCTCAGGCTCAGACTTTGCGGAACAAGCTTGAGGATAGGATTCGCTCCGACGACGGTAATTGATACTTGTTTTGTCGGAACAGCCAATAACGGAGTCTTCTCCGTACCAAACCAGCCTTGAGTGCCCGGAATAGACCCGGTACAGGTAACAGTAACCGTGGCAGTCTTTAGAATTGCTGCGCCTTTGAATATTGCATTGTTACCGTCGACGACGATGAGGATTCCCGCCTCCGAAGTGGGGCATGTAAAAATAACCGGACCCGGTACGGGCTCGCCGTTTCTGCCCACGATCTCTGCTCTAATATTCGCCTCGTCAATACCGTTGCCTTTAATTTTACTTTTATTAATGGTCGCTCTTATGCTGTACTTGGAGTCGCTTTTCTCCTCCTCATCCTCCTTTTCTTCTTCATGTTTGGTCGGAGGCTTTTCTGGTCCCTTCGAGGGCCTCACCAAGTTAGTTGCTCCTCCGCCGATCCCGCCTGTCACAGCCGAGTTCGGGATGCTTTGGGTGACATTGGTTTGCATCATAAGGTTGGCGCAGTTGACGTCAACATTCGGCCTTAGATAGAATGCAGGCAATTCTAGGGCGATAGCCGCTGCCCCTGCAATAGCCGAGCCAATGGCTCCACCCACTGCGAAGGCGATCATGGAAATGATAGTGTTACTAACTTGAGAGACGCCTCCAGGTAGGCCCATGTTTACAGATTTACTCCTACCAGTACTATGGATGCCTCTGCTTGTGCTCAAATTACTAATTCTATTGAATGTAAGACCGCTGTAACCTAGATCTGTGAGGTTGCTTAGCCCCCAGCTCGGGCTCTTGGGAGTCGAACCGGTGCCGCGTCCGAGTGCCATTCGCTGGAAGATGCGTGCCATTATCCCTGGCAGTAGTCCATATATGAAGACCGATACGTAGG
>CAZIAF010000136.1:0-6024 GCA_964537625.1 uncultured Candidatus Bathyarchaeia archaeon | reverse complement strand
CGCTAAACGCGCTCTGCAAGTCGGAGATAAAGCCTACATGATGCGTGGAGGAAAGTTTACGTTCTCGGGTAGAGCCGACGTCCTGGCGAACCACCCACAGCTTAACGAGATGTACTTAGGCGCCGTCGAAGTCCACGACCTCGGTTCCGTCAAAGAGTAGAAACCTCTCTTCTTTTTTTCTTATCATATAAAATGTCTAGCTTCCTTTCTTAGAACGAGTCCTTTAAATTGCGGCAAAACCGACGAGTTAACATGGACAAGTACGAGTGCAGTATATGCGGCTACATATATGATCCAGCAGAGGGTGATCCCTCATCCGGAGTTACTCCGGGAACCTCCTTCGAGAATGTACCCGATAGCTGGGTATGCCCTATATGCGGGGCATCGAAAGACGCCTTCAAGAAAGTCTAGAGTTCATAGCATACCCAGTAGAAACAGTTGCCATGGAAGATATTTTCTTTCCCGAAACCCTTTTTATTTCTCCCAAACACTTCAACTAATTCCTGGGCTGAGTAATAGTTCTTCAATACGGTGTGTTGGCTTCCATCATTTAATGTTCTAAGTTTGTAGGTGTTCTCGTCTCCAGGTTTGTTGATTATAGGTCCGCCGATACCTGGTATGTTTGTGTTATCGGCAATTAAGATATGAGCACCTGGTTTTAGGATCCGATGGAGATCGTTGATCCACTTATGGAGTTTAGCCTTCGGGATGTGGCTTAACCAGAATGTGGAGAGAGCTCCATCGAAACTACCCTCATAAAAGGGGGGTTCATAGGCATCTCCCACCTCGAACCTTATTGGGCAATGGTACTCCTTTGTTTTGGCAAGCTCCAAGACTTCTTTATTGATGTCTAGACCCGTTATCCTCTTCGCGGTCTCCGAAAGGATGAAGTCCCACCAGCCTGTGCCACAGGCAAAGTCTAGGACATCCCGTCCAGCGAGGAATCTCTTAATCGTTTCCCCCAACAATAACTGCTCCTCTTGGCGATGGGGATCAGTTTTGTAATATACTTCCTCATACTCCTTGGCTCGTTGCTTATAGTAATCAACGAGCTCACTCATGTGCTTATACTCATCAGCTTAATTGAAAACAGTTGCTAGTAAACACCCGGTATAAGACGCCAGCGAACCCTTTCCATATATTCTTTATACTGTTTGCCATACTTCTTGATTAACTCCTCCTCCTCGCCTTTTGTATGTGTAATAATTACAGTCCATGAGAGAATGGCGAGACCCGCAGTCTCAATTAGCGGAGCTATAACCACAAGGCCTGTTACGAGTAGGAGAAATCCAAGGTAGTAAGGATGCCTGACCATGGAGTAAGGGCCGCCTGTTAGGAGTTTACCCTTATAGCTAACCGTCCAATATCCCCACCAAGAAACAACATAGTAGATCCCAAGGGTAATCAGGGCGACACCAGCTAGCCTAGTCGGAACAATTAGATCCATTTTATTCCTTCACTGGGTAGACTGTTAGACTTCGTTTAAATCTTGTAAGACTTTTACAGCCATTAGGTGTACAGGTAACCGTATCCTCAACTCGGATTCCAATCTCCCCATTTATGTAGACGCCGGGCTCATCACTGAAGACCATGCCTGATTCAAGTTTTAATTTGTTGTTTCGGACGATATAAGGGGCTTCGTGTATCTCTAGTCCGATGCCATGGCCAAGGCGATGAATAAAGTACTCACCATAACCAGCGTCATCAATGACCTTTCTTGCAGCCTTATCCACATTTTCACAAGTGACCCCAGGTTTTATCTCTTCGAAAGCTGCCCGGTTCGCTTTTAAAACAATATCATAAATAAATCTCTGTTTTTCATTTGGCTCACCATAAAACACGGTTCTAGTTATATCACTCCAGTAATCATGGACCGTACACCCCATGTCAACTAGAATACCATCACCAGGTTTTAGTCGACGTTTGCCTGGGCTACCATGTGGCAAAGCAGCTCTTTCCCCGAATAGGACACCAGGAAAGCTCAGTCCACCTCCAATTCTCCTCATCTCCGTTGTCAAGATACTGCTAAGCTCAGCCTCCGTCATCCCTGTATAGAGATTGTTAAAGGAATTAGCCATAGCTTTGTCGACGATATCACATGCCATCCGTATCCATTCAAGCTCCTGCGTAGTCTTTATCATACGGATATATCCGACTTGATCTGAAGCATTAACGAACTTAGCGTTTGGGAGTTGTCCCTCAAGCTCGTTTACCCAGCCCCAAGGAGCCTCCCCCGGTATAGCTATCTTAGCATTGTTAAGCCCCTTCTGCTTCATTATTTCTGCGAGTAGTTTCACGGGATCTTCCTCTTCTCGCCAAATCACCTTTTCCTTGAACCAAGGATCAAGTCCTCTCAGCTCTTTTTCAAGTTCATTGACAATAAACGTAGGTTTCCCGGTGTTTGGGAGAAGGGCAACTGCTAATCTTTCGCTTAGACCTATATTAAAACCTGTGTAGTACCCAATGTTGGGTCCTGGAAAGAGAAGCAGGGCATCATATCCCTCATTATCAAGGCGCTTCACAAGCTCCTGATATCTCTGCTTGTTAAATTCACTCACAGAGTCTAGAGAGACGGTTAGTGGTTTAACGGTTTCCGAGAGAAACTAAATAAAGATCTCAAATATCTATCTCAGCTTACAGAGAAGCAAGGAACTCGCTCATTTTCTTATTAACGTCGGTTCCGTCTTCGAGGTTGACCTGAGATTTGCTCCTTCCAAAGGTATCTATACTGTGGCTCTCATATGCGACTTTCTTCTTTAAGACCATTTCAGAGAGCTTAGACATCGCCTTTTTTTCTAGCTCGCTGTTCTTTGGTGGTGCAATAAGGCCTTCAACAATAATTATTTGATCAGTTCTGAGGCGGAAACTTATTCCATCTAATATCTCTACAGCTGTCGCAACTTTTACTACCATATCGTTCCTAAAGCCAACTCCCATATATTTTAAAGTTTTCCTGTGTTTTACTGCGAGTCCTAAACACATATTTTTAAAAACTGTAATTGCACAAGTTTTTTAGGTTCCCCCACTCCGAAGGCATAGAGATGTTCAGTTACGCGTCCAAGAGAATAATCCGCAGCAGAGGTCTCTCCCTGGCATTATTATTAAGCATTATTTTGGCTGCAACGCTTTTCTCTGGTATTCTCCAAGGCGCCGATGCTGTGGGAGGTTCGATATTAAGAAACGCATTAAGCACAACAAAATACGACGTAATAACTACAAATATTGACGAAAAGAATGTCACGAGGACAAACATATATAACATCGATGCTTACTTCGAGGCTCTAGATGGGGTCGAAACAGTCGACCACTTCATGAGACAAGATATTGATCTTAACTCAACTACAATCAACGGAACCATACCTACGAAGATAATCGCGCTACCTCCTTCATCAGGCTTAGTTAATGGAATGAATATTCCCAGCGGGTTGGAGGATGGTAAGGTATACATAGATCTCGGCTCGATGAATGCCACACAGTTCAAGCCAGGGGAAGAGATCAGCCTAGGTCTTATGACCTACAAACCTATGGGTAATCTTGCGAGTTTCCAAAGAAAATACTTCTCAGTAGAGGTCGGTCAGCCTATTACATTAGATGATGAGACCTGGTCTATTTTTACGTCTAACAGTGATGGAAAATCGTTTTACAGTAGTTGGGTAAGTGTCGCCCTAGGAGGAAGTGATACTCTCGGTGGAAGACCGCTATATAATCTGGTGATAGTAACAGAGAATACTTATCGGAAAATACTTGATGAACTTTATTTCAACCCTATACGACTCGAACGAAGAGCCCCGACAATAATTCATTGTGTAGCGGCAATAAGGTTAGACCGAGGATCTTTTCTAAATCAATGGGATATAGTAGGATCACAGGTACAGCTCCGTAAAATCGACGAGCAATTGAATGGAATGGGTGCAATATACTCGTATATACCCGATTACGTCCTTGAAAAAGTGCTAACCGAGGTTTCATCCAAGTCCTTCGGGACGAAGTTGAATACACTTTTTGTTACGATCCCCGTTTTCTTCACTGCCTGGTACCTAGGTATGACGGTTTCTGATGTCACCTTCAGTCTCAGACGTAAAGAGATTGGGTTATTATTAACTCGAGGGATGAGCCATAGACAGGTGTTTACTACCCTACTCTATGAGGCTCTTTTACTCGGCTCCGTATCTGGGGTATTAGGTTCGTTTGTCGGTGCCTTGGTTCTTCCATTTGTTATAAGTGGAGCTGAATTTGGGCTGCTCTTTAGGTTTATTAGTCCTATAACCTTCGCTGCCACTATGGTCTTCAGCCTTTTGCTCTCGACTCTTGCAGCTTATAATCCTGCCCGAAAGGCAACTGAGATCGAGATAGTCGATGCGCTTAGGGAATACCGAGAAGAGGAGGAATCCCTAGGAGGATGGGCTGTACCCTTAATGGCGCTGCTACTCGGATCCTACAAACTCATATTCCTATTGTTGAGACTCGATATAGAGAAATTCAGACCCTCTTCAGGTGATTTCATTAGTTTCCTACTATATTCAACTTGGTATGGAATGGACTCCATCCTAGGGTTCCTCTGGACGATTTTGTTCTTCTGGGGATTCATAAAGCTATTCCTGATATATGCTCAACAGTTCCAGAGCCTATTAGGTGGATTTGCAGCAAGATTCGCAGGCGACGCGGCGAGGTTCACTAATCTGAGTAGTAGAAGAAACTTGAAGAGGGTGGGGTCATACATCTTCATAGTTGCTCTAATCATGAGCTATAGCGTCGTGGTTGTTGGCAACTCTGCGATAACCTCCGATTACCTGAATCGATTTACACGCACCAGCAATGGAGCCGACGCGTCGGTAATGATTTTCAACAGAAATAGTGTAGCCGACATCGCAAAAAAGATACGGGGGATAAACGGTGTAGATTCAGCCGCGATCGAGATAGCTTTCTTACCAAGAACCAGCTTAGGTATAGTACCTGCAAGAGCGATCGAAGTTGAATATTGGAATACGACAGCTTATCCCGACGAACTCTATATCAGTAAAACTTCGTATAATTTACTTGGCGCTAATGATAGCCTAGTTAAGGATCAGTTCGGTGTGCTTCAGGGCGGTAACGCTCTTTTTGAAAGAGGCGCAGCCCAATACTTCGGTTTAAACCCAGATGGATCTGGTTACGTCAACATCGAGGTTGCGAGACGCGTATATACACTAAAAATCGTGGGTCTCTTCGGCCGTGACCTCGGGACTAAATGGACCCCTCAAAATCCGACTATGTTTGTTCCTCTAGCCTTCGTTGATATGTTCAAGGATGAATCGATAAGTGGTATCAGGATTCTGGTGAAATTCAATTCAAGTATTGATGTTCAGGCTTTTTCAAATCAGGTTAAGGCGCTTAGCCCTAACGTTCAGAGGGTGGATGTCACTAGCGTCATTGTTGAGCGAACCAAGAATTCAGCTTTAGTAACTGGTTCTCTGCAGGAGTTGCAGCTAGGAATTATTTTCGCTGCCGCATTATCTTCAGTTGGATTAGGTCTAATAGTCTACACGCTACTTAGAAGCAGAAGCAGGGAGCTGAACTTGATGTCGATCAGAGGATACAGCGCTAGGCAGTTATCTTCGAGCTTAGTAATCGAGAACGTCGGGTTAGCAGTTTTCGCAACTATTTTTGGTGTCATCACTGGTTTCATCAATCTAATAGGGCAGATCGAATTATACAACGTATTAGTCCTAACATATACGAGTTGGAGGTTTGTGTACCCCTTAATATCCCAGCTACAACTGGTTCTTCTTTTCCTCGTGATATTAGCTGCGACGGTTATACCGATTCTTATTACTGTAAGGCGGATCACGATAGAGCCAAACATTCGGAATGAGTAAAACTACTAATTCTACAAGTTAGAACTAAAATTGTTTAATCAAGTATTATCGTAGCTTCCTACTCTTTAATTAAGCGAAAAGGATTTTATTGCATCAGGTTCCTTCTGGTGCTAAGGGCCGGTAGTCTAGCTTGGTGGAACGCCGCGTTCACACCGCGGAGGTCGCCGGT
>CAZIAF010000135.1:1685-6042 GCA_964537625.1 uncultured Candidatus Bathyarchaeia archaeon | reverse complement strand
CATATACCTAGGTGGCTCGCGTACGCTCAAGGACTAAGTACAATTCATTCATCTGTAACGCGAGCCAACTCCTAATAGGTAAGAGTAGACCAAAATGGAGGCTAATATGCAAAAAACTGTGTTCAGATCATCTCTATTAATTCATCCGCGCAAATGAATAATGTCCTCCCAAACATCCTATTACAGATTCAAGTAATTATTTGATATCTTAATAAGAAAAAAGCCATGTTTTTGACATAACAAATACAAGTAACCATTCAGGATAAAGCTCGCTTACATAACCAGTCAAGAAGCGGAGGCTTAGAATGGCGAAAGAAAAATTCGATTACATCATAACGGCTGCTAAGGAACTTCAAGCCTCCTCAATCGAAACAAATGAGAACCTAAAACAATTCATCGGAGAGTTAAAGGAAACCCGGGACCTCTACGCCCTAGAGAAAGACACATCCAAATCACCCCTACTTTCACTCGGTATAACCCTGTTTATACTGCCAGATCCAATCTCCACCCCCATCGGCGCCGGGATGATTCTATTTGGCTTAGCCCAGCAGAAAATTAATGGTCAACCGTTATACGTCAAAGACCTATACGAAATATTCAATCAAAACGTACTAGACCTAATAAAGGACAGCAATTTGCTCTCAATACAATCTGACACACCTTGTGTGCAGGAACTCACCCAAGTCGCACCTACCGATAATAATACATGATTATTTTACCCCACACACACTCCAGGAACACGACGAGGTTTTTAGGATAGATGGAAACGAATCTAATTAACGCAACATTTCATCAATTTTCACATACGTTCTTGTGACACCAGTTGAAAACACATACACTGTATACGTTCCTGAACCAAACAACACCTCGTCTCCAGCCTCATTTGGACCAGAGTTAATATATTGATATTCAAGCCCAGAAGCCTCACCATTAATTATGTCTGCAAGTGATGGTGTGCCACGGTATACCTGTATTGCCATCCATCCTTCCCCGTGATAAAACCAGTATAGTTTCCAGATGTCCTGACTTATCTTTACGGTATATGCGTCCTGGAGACTAGTGTTATTGTCAATTGTTTTCAGTGACCGCCATTTTCCGGTGATTGTGTATGCTGGTCCAGCTGGACCCGCTGGCCCCGTGTATCCTTGAGGCCCCGTTTCGCCTTTCACCCCCTGATTTCCTTGAATCCCCTGAATTCCCTGTATTCCCTGGATGCCTTGTACCCCCTGTATCCCTTGGGGTCCTACTTTTCCCTGGTTCACAGCATATGAAATGCCAACCGAGAGAATAACTGAAGCCACTATGGTGACTACTAACGTATTCACATTCAATGATGCTCCACTCATTTTTCATCACTCCTTAGAAATATGGTTAGCTGGGTATTAGTAAATTACTTTGACTTTCAAGCATTCGCCCTAAGTATTGATAGGTATGCGTGATTCGATTTTTCCATAAAAGACTAGTATTTTCCATAAATTCTATATAAATGCCATAAAAACTATTTTGATGGTGTGTTGAGTGTTCATAGTGTCGGTTGACTCCCAGAGGAGAATTTATCTCCCAAAGGAACTTGACTTCAAAGCCAAGAAAGCAGTGATAATTCGCAGGGGGGAGACCTATGTACTCATACCAATACCCGAAAAGATTACCGAGATCGATGTGAAGATGCCCGTGGATGAGCTTAGGAAGATGGCTGAGGAGAAGGCGAAGATGGAGGCTAAGGATGCTCATCGAATCTGACATGTTCATAGCATACATGAAGCGCGAGGATTGGCTCAAGGAGAGCGCTACAAAGATCTTTGACGCTATCGAGGAGGGAAGACTTAAGGGGATTCAAGCGTCTTCCGAAGTCTTTCACGAGATCTATTACGTGTTCTCCGATTACTCTTCTCTCGACGTGATCATCGGCAACTAGGCCAGGCTGGCAGCCCTTGATAATATCACTTATGTGGACGCGACGAGGGAGATTTATCTCTCTGCTCTGGATTTGATGAATACTTATGGGGTTACCTCCATCTTCGATGCAATATACGCTGCGACTGTCTTAACTGAGGTGCCCAATAACACCATTATTTCAACCGATAGGGTGTTTGACAGGATCAGTGGAGTGAAGAGGTAGATCCTAGAGAATTGAAGATCTAGGCGCGCGTGCCTCCCGTTGATAGATGGGCTTCCTGCTTCATCGAGGCAGCTCGATCAGCATTATGCTTGTTTAGTTTTCTTGGAGGAGCTCGGATTCAACCGTCCCCCTCGATGCCTCATAGAGCCTCTTGTCAGCCGTGATAAGTTTAGACCTCGTCTTTTCTAATGCAGCTAGGAATAGTGAGTCGTAGACGGAGAGCCCTTTTTCGAAGGCGATTCTAAGGGCCTCCAAAGAGACCTCGCGGCTGGGGAGAACCCTCATTCTATCCCAGAGGAGCATCAAGTCGTCAGCGGCTCTTTCCGCTTCATCCGCATCCAAGTCGCCATGGATCTTCACATGCTTCCACAGGGCATTCAAGACTTCGGGTAATGCAACGTCGACGGTGAATAGAATGCAGCCTAACTTGAGGGACTCCTTCACCCTTTCTCTCGCCTGATGCGAGCTAGGTTCTTCAACAACGAGTTTTACGAGTATACTCGAATCGAGGAGAAGACTCAACGCTCCCTGTCCTCCCTGATCAGTGTGGTTGAGTCAACTTTCAGGCTCCTCTTCTTCGCCCTCCTGCCAATGTCGTCCACTGCTTCGGAGAGTTCGAAGCAGTTTATCCTCGTCTCGATGAATGTCCTTATCTCCTGGCTCCACTCAACGTTGGAGTTCTTCATCTTCTCCTTTAGTTCCTCTGGAACGCGGATCGTAAATGTGGACGACATGTCATTACACTGTGTATTACTATTTGTATACATTATATTAAGGATGTCGTTGCAGCAAGTACAACAAACGTCGCATGCTGGCGACTAGATGAACGTAGGAATCGTGCGCACATCGTAAGTCTTTGAATCCAAAAACTAAGATAACCACAAGGGCACCGGCTGAAACTCTGTTCTTATTATGTCTCTTTCCCAACGACAAAATAAGCGGGCTGCTCCTTGCCACATGCTGGACAGAATCTGTTTGAGGGACTTATCTGTACGCCACATGAAAAACAGTAAACGAACGTAGTTCCCGCCTCAATACTCACAGCTGATTGAGGCCTACTCCCTCTCACAGACATTGAGTAATAGTGCCCCAATATCGCCAGTGCAGAAAACGGGGAGATCACCGACATTAGAACGCTTGATATAAACTCCCGGTAATCAGACGCGGGAATCAGAAAGCCCAGAACAAAGCTAGCAACAACTACAATCAGGGAATAAACGATGAACAAAGCAAAAGTTTTGAGCCATCTACCCTTAACCAGATTATAACTCTTGGACATCGACACTGTAGGGCTCACCTCCTCCAGCGAAATGATGGGGAGAGCTAAGGTTAGAACGATGGCTGCCAAAACACCAGGCACTATCAGTAAAACTGCACCAACAATCACGATGACACCGATCATAATTTGGGTTACAACCATCTTCGGGAGCTTCGCGAGAGCAAATCGAAAGCTCGAGCTAGCATCCGGTATCCTTCCAGACACGATTTCATCCGCCAACTTGAATGTATATACATATACTATGCTCTCAACAACAACAGCAAGGACCACATAGATTAGAAAGTATGGAAGAAGCTGTAAGAGGAAAGCTATCGCGCTTTCTGTGCTTGAAGAGACAAGCGTTGAGGAATAAATCTTTGCTATATCGGCTAATCTTTGAAAGACTAGGGTGGTTGCACTCGATAGTATTATAGATGATGCGAGTGCGGGAATAAAAAAGAAGAGAAACCCTTTCCTGTAGAGCTGCACCGAAAAGGAGAGGGTGTCTCTTAAAGACAACTCCGATTTGGGTTTCTCTACAGGAGAAGCCATGAATGGTGATGAGCTGAAAAGTAATTAAAATTATGGTCAATATAAGTAGCAAGAAAAAAATGCGTTACCCTCGCACGCGCTGAGGAATAAGCCTTCATTTTTTAAATAAAGTGAAGTCTAAAAAGTGTATTGAGGACATGGAATCAACTATAGCGAGAAGAGTTTGGATAGGTCCTTATTTGTCGTGCTCGCATCGCACGCGTAAGCGTTGATTACATTAATAGAATTTTCTGGAAAACACAGTGAACACTGCAAGCCCAGTTCTACGTGCGCAAATTTAAAAAAAAAGGGAAATTGTTTTATAAACCTTTGAATTTCCTGAAGGTTATTACAGCTAGTAGAACTAGAACCAGCCCTACTATTGTTGATTCAATTGGGAAGCCCGGAATTCCGCCTGATGGAGTAGGCGAAGGAGATGGACTTGGTGA
>CAZIAF010000135.1:0-1585 GCA_964537625.1 uncultured Candidatus Bathyarchaeia archaeon | reverse complement strand
AGCGGGTTGTCCTCACCAGTGACTGTGCCGGAGATCTTCCCCGACTGCTCAGTGGGAATCTTCGATAGTTGGAAGTTGATGTTCGAGGTAACGACTCCTACAGTTACTATGACTCCTGTTTTACTTTGTGAGACGTAGCCATTCGCATCGACGTCCACCGTATAGGTACCGGTTGGGAGGCCGCTTGAGATCTCGTAGTCGCCGTTGGCGTCTGTAGAATCATGTCCGCTCCCTGCTGAGATGGTTGCCCCCGTTATGGGTTTGCTGTTTGTGTCGGTAATCTTTCCCTTGATTGTGCCCGATGGCTGTGGAGGAGCTATGTTTAGTGTCAGGTTGATGTTTGAGGTTTCTTGTCCCACCACTACGTTTACGTTCTGGACGGAGTCGAAGCTCATACCGGAGATCGCGTTCACCATATATTTTCCGGTTCCTAGGCCGCTGCTTATCTTGTAGGTGCCGTCTGCCTCAGTCTGTGCGAAGCCACTGTAGCCTTTACCATCGCTTGAAATCGTTGAGACGGTTACACCCTTGAGTGGCAGCCCACCCGAAGTCGATGTAATCTTCCCTGAGATCACTCCTGACCCCTCGAGGGCCAAGTTGACCCCCTTCGTCTCGACGCCTTCAGTTACAATCACTCCACTGATGGTCTTCGAGATATGTCCAATGGCGGACATGATGGATACGCTGTATGTCCCGGAGTCGAGGTTGGAGATTATCCTATAGTTGCCGTTAGAGTCGGTTAAGGCGAACCATCCGAACTTGTCCTCGCTTTGGGCATTGACCATGACGTTGGCTAAGGGTTTCCCCGAAGCCGAATCAGTCACCTTCCCCGAGATGCCTCCAGATCGTTTAAGGCTGAAGTTGATGTTTTTAGTCTCAACGCCGACGTTGACAGAGACCCCGCCAACGTTTTTGCTGATATATCCCTCCGCTAGGACAGTCACATTATAGGTGCCTGTTTTCAGGCCTTGGGCGATTATGTACTGCCCCAGCGGGGTTGTAACGTCGAAGCCGCTGCCTTCTTCGCCGCTGGCGATGATCATCGCGCCGCTGATTGGGACATCTGATTTCGCTAAGATTGGGATCAACGCCTGAGCTGACAAGCTCATAAGGACGATGATAGCTGTGAAACAAAGAGAAAATCGAGTTCGAAACAACTTGTTAAAACTACTAGTCATAACCAATAACTCGGAACCCTCGAATATATACATGTGTGAAAAAAAAATTTGGATGATTATCTCTCGCATTATGAATCTCGCGTGGGTGTGATTATGCCGATGTCGCTGGTGCGGATCCCTGCCTCATGTAGGTTCTCAGCTATCTAGGCGATTTCTCTCAATTCGTGAATGTTGAACCCGGAGCCTTAGTAGTACGCACCTTGAGGCGGGAAAATGTTAGTTTTTACCGCTGAATGCCCTGGACACGGAATCGCTCGGGTCGCTGTCACTCTCATACTTGAGCTTGTCGCCGCGCGTTTCAATCATTACCTCCCAGTAATGTATTCTAAGCGCATTCCTGCCCTGTCCCTGCCTATCTTTGCGGTTTACATAGGCACTCTTCACGGCGGAGAGATCGATCGTGAAAT
>CAZIAF010000134.1:0-6058 GCA_964537625.1 uncultured Candidatus Bathyarchaeia archaeon | reverse complement strand
GGGCGGAGCCGAGGATTGTTCTGGTTGTGAGTTTCTCGTCTTTGATGAGGATGCGGGTGAAGAGAAGTGTGAAGAGTGGATAACTATAGACTATTGTAGTTACGACGGAAACGGATCCGATCTCGAGGGCGGTCATCATGGTGAGCCAGCCGGCGCTGCTAAGGAGACCACAAGCAGCGAAGTAACTTAGGCTCAGGCGATTGATCCTCAGGCTACCCGTCTGTTTAGTGGCAACGATGTAAGCGGCGGTGAAGAGAAAACCAGCAGTGGCCCCAGTCGTGGCGCTTAGGAACGCGTCGGGTTGGAGGGTAACCCCTGTCTTGCTTGCGATGTTGCTGATAGAGTAAGAGAGAGCGGAGGTGATGCCAATAAGGAGAGTCTTCTCAATTTTGAAGCCAGTGGCGCCGCTAATTAATACAACACCCACAGTGACGGTTACAGCTCCTAGAATAGTGGAGATGTCAGACCTCTCGGATAGGATAGCAATTGAGAGTAATGTGGTGAGAACGGGGCTGCTACCGATCAAAGCGCTGGTCTTGGCAACGCCGAGACCTTTCATGGCGGAGAAGTTGAGAAGTCGGCCAACGCCGAGACTTAGTACGCCACCGAGAGCAAAGTAGCTAATAGCGACCGCGTTTAGATGAGGGAAACGCGTTACTAGGATCGCCGTCAGGACGAATGCTTGTATTAACACACTGTAGAATGAAGCCACAACGGGTGTTGAATCTTTCATCCCTTTGGCTATGAAAACACTGCCCAGCGCGTTTGTAACCGATGTAATGAGCGCGAGAGCTTCAAAAAACAAGGAGGGGATCTACATGTTACTTTTTAATAAGCATCTAATATTAAAACATCATTCTTTTCTAGGTTTTTTAGAACCAATAATTATTATAAAGAATCGATGTTAGGAGCTGGTCCGAAGTCTTCAATCGTTCAATTTAATATGATTTTTGATGATGATGTTGGGCGTTTGTGGTGATAAAATGGAGAAGTCGATTGCCAGCATTATTCTTTACTATATCGAGCATGCTCAGCTTGGAACATAAGTGTTAGTATGAGGAACACAAGAGATGAGAGTATGATGGCTATTGTTACTCGGAATAATTTGAAACCGGGAGACATCGAGATAATAGTGCAGCTCCACGGGGTCCTCTACGCGGAGGAATACGGCTTGGACTATACCTTCGAAGCCTATGTCGCAGGTCCTCTCTCCGAGTTCGCCCTCTCCCCTGACAAGGAGAAACAGAGATTATGGATTGTTGAGATGGATGGGGTGGTAATTGGCTCCCTCGCGATCGTCCGCATTAGTTCCAGCGAGGCACAGCTTAGGTGGTTCCTACTCCACCCAAAAGCACGCAGCAAGGGGTTCGGTAAACACCTAATGGAGGAAGCTATCGAGTTCAGCCGGAATGCTGGGTACGAACGTATTATTCTTTGGACCTTCAATAAACTGGAAACCGCTATCGCCCTCTACAAGCGATATGGCTTCGAAAAGACCGATGAAAAAACCCACACGATCTGGGGGAGGCTCATCACCGAGGAGAAGTACGAGCTAACGCTGGTTTAGATAAGAATAAAGGGACCCTTCTTAATCAAATAGAGACAGCCATGAGCGGAGACGATGAGCTGGAGCGCCTCAAGCGCAAAAAGATTCAGGAAATTCAACGGCGAATGGCTTCCCAGCAGGCTATGCAAGCAGCACAGGCGGCGGCTCAGGAGAAGCCTAAGGAACTCGGTAACGATAAGATACTTGATGGTATATTCGGGGATCGTGCATGGGAGGTTTGGCGCGCTGCTAAGGAGCAGTTTCCACAGGTTATACCTCAGGTCGAACAGATACTGGTTGACGGTGTCAAACAGGGTAAGATTGCACAGAGAATCGACGGCGGAAGCCTAGCCCAGTTCCTACGTCAGGTAGGGCTTCCCCTCAGGTTAAATACCCAGATTAGATATGCTGAGCATGGCGAACTCAAGACACTTGAGCAAAAACTTAGGAGCAACGAGTAGCTGGGAAAACCTCTATCCGCCACATGTTTTTCGTAAACCCTGATTCTAGGTATTATGGGAGTTAATTATTTGAAATCTGCAACAATCTATCCAAGAATGGATCACAGATTTGCGACCGCTCTGCCTTTATGTTCCATGCTATGAGAACCCTTCAAATAAAAGCCGAGAACTTTCTAAAGAAACACAGTAAATAATGGGAAAAAAAATAAGACAACACTAAATAATTGACATTAATATAAAGATACATAGGGATCAAATGGACGAACTCAGAGAACATCTCGTCAAATCACTGAAGGGCGGACAGGCCTTCGTGGCCTATAAGGAGGCTCTGGAAGGGATCAAATCGGAGCTCAGAAGCGTCAAGCCTCGAAAGGAGCTTCACTCAATCTACGAGGAGCTGGAGCATATGCGGCTGGCACAGAAGGACCTCCTTGACTTCGCTCTCGATCCGAAATGGAAATCCAAAGAATGGCCGGAGGGTTTCTGGCCCCAACTTAACCACATGCCGTCTGATGATGAATGGAACAAGACGGTGAATGGGTTCCTCAAGGATCTTAACCGAGCGATCAGATTGACAAAGGATCAGAATATAGATCTCCTCGCATTCGTCCCCGAGACCGAGAACACTTACCTCAGGGAGGTCTTGATAATCATCGAGCACAACTCTTATCACCTCGGTAAGATCTTGGACATTCGAAAAGCCTTGGGTAACTGGAAATAACCTTACATGCATAGTTTTGTACGGAGATTTTTCTCTGGAATTATTTGGATCCACGTTCTATAACAGCTCTACGCTTGACGCCTTGAAGCTGATATAGACCTCCGAACCGATATTGAACCCCATTTCGGAGAGAGTGCGTCGGGTTATATGTGCGTTGAAGACCCTACCCGCGTCTATTTTGAGCCTTATTATGGGGCCGCTCTCCTCTATTGCGATTATTCGCCCTCTGTATTCGTTCCTTGCGCTTGTCTCGACGGGGGTCTTGGAGACTATGATGTCCTCGGGCCTGACCCTGACAGCTACGCGTCCATCGTGACAATTGGCGCAGGCTATAGTGATACCTCCTCCTACATCGACGTCAGACTCCCCGTTGATGTTGCTTCCGATCCCCGAGAAGACATTGCTGTCGAACCTGTTCGAGGCCAGCACCTCGACACCGCCTTCTGCAACTATTCCACCAGCCTCTAGTTGGATTACTCTGTCAGCTAGTCTCCCCACCCTAGCCAGGTCGTGGCTGGCTACGATTATGCTTCTTGCTCCAGCCTCCCCTGCGATAATGTCGGAGACTATGGAGGCGTTCTCCGAGTCGAGGTTTGCGGTAGGCTCGTCGAGGATTAACACCTTGGGGTCGAGAACGAGTGCTCGCGCGAGTGAGACCCTTTGCTGCTCTCCGCCTGATATTTTTCGTGAGTCCCTCGCCTCGAAGTCGGGTAGGCGAACTTTGGTAAGGGTCTCCGAGACGCGTTTGGATATCTCGGCTTCCGTTGTTCCCCTTAGACGGAGGCCATAGGAGACGTTGTCCTTGACGCTCCCGCGTATGAAAAGGGGATGCTGAAAGATCATCGTCGCCTCCCTCCTTAGCTCCGAGGCAACATGGGCGTCTACTACCCTCCCCCTCCATCTTAGGATCCCCCGGGTTGGCATATCAAGGCCCGCGAGGAGCCTGAGGAGAGTCGTCTTACCGGCACCGCTCTCACCTACTATGCCAATGGCCTCCCCCTCCTCCACCGATAGATCGACAGCCTCGAGGGCGCGTCTGGCGCTGAAACTCCTCGATACTCCTTTCAGCTTATAGAGTTCCAGCTACTTTTCCCTCCCTAGCCAAGCTATGAGGAAGTTGAGGAGGAGCACGACGATGAGGAGGATGAAGCTTAGGGCAAAAGCGAGGCCGAATTCCCCCATGGTATTCTGCAGTGCGATTGAGGTTGTTAGGACCCTTGTGAGTCCGTCGATGTTTCCACCGATCATCATGGCGATGCCCAGCTCGGCGAAGGCCCTGTTGAAACTGGAGACGAGGGCGAGGGATATTCCGCTCCATGCCTCCCTGAGGACGGCTAGGCTGCTCTCGTACTCTGAGGCGCCGAGTGTCCGAGTGAGGTCTCTCACTCCTACGTCTCTCGCCTCTACGGCGCTTGCCACGAAGCTGATAACCAACGGAATAACAAGAATTGCCTCACCAACCGCTATACCCGGTATCGTATAGAGGAGTTGGAGATATCCAAGCGGGCCACTCCTCGAGAAGAGTATATAGAGGAAGAGACCTAAGGTCACAGTAGGGATGCCGACGAGGGCACTGAAGAGGGTTTTAAGGAACCCTCGTCCCTTGAATGACCCTAGGCCAATAGCTACACCTACCGGCATCCCAACAAGGGCAGCCATTCCAGTCGCTGCTGCCGCAGTCTCGAGGCTCCTTAAGGTTATCTGTATAACCTCTCTATCTCCCGATAGAATGAGGTGTACGCCCTGCGACAGACCGTCGATGATGGGTTGCCAACTCAAAAACGGGTCCCTTCAGAAATAGAGAGGATCAGTCCCTTTATTTGTATAGATCATCCGCGTTCAGCCGGTACTGTGTCGGACAATCAGAACCATCAATGTATGCATAGTCCTTTACCCACTGGATCAAGGTCGCATCTGTGCCCGTTGTCAGTGTGGGTATCCAGGGCTTGAAAACCGTTTGCCCCTGAACTCCAAATGTGCCGAAGAGATTCTGTCCATCCGTGGAGATGAGATACCTTTCGAAAGTCATGGAGACTTCATAATTACCTCTAGTGTTCTTTGCAGGGTTACAAACTATTACTGAGTAAACGTTGAGCATGTTTTTCTCTGGTCCCACATACTGGATTAGCGCGATGTTTTTGTTTGCTGTATTGGATAGGAAGCTGGCTATATCGGATAGGGTATAGGCGTTCTTCTGATTCGCCAATTGAAGCGTAGCAGTCATCCCGGCCCCAGCTGATAGGTACCATGGATTTCCGCTAGGCGCCTTCTCAGCCTTTATCTTTGCGAGGTCTAATCCTGCTAGCTTCCAGAGTGAGTTTTCCTTAGTATTGGTGCCGGAGTTATCGCCCCTGCTCACCCACTGCGTTGTACCCAATGCTCCAGCGGCTGCGATCTTTTTCATCGCTTCGACAGCGGATAAGCCCTTGATCCCCGCTGGGTCATTCGCCGGACCAATTATCAAGAAGAAATTGTAGGCAACGATCTTCCTGTTCACTCCTGTGCCATTACTGAGGAAGATTTTCTCAGAAGCGGGGGCGTGAACGAGGACGAGGTCAGCGTCACCACGCGCCGCGGTAGCGAGAGCTAGACCTGTTCCTTGGCTGATAAAGCTCACGTTATACTGAGGATACTTCGCCTCAAAACTTTTCTTAAGAACGGATAGGAATCCGGTCTCGTAGAAGCTTGTAGTTGTTGAGACGATTAGTTGGGTTTTACCCGGCACTGGGCGATTAAGGTACCACACAGCGCCTAGGAGTCCCACGACGATAACTACTGCTAAAATAACTATTGTCCTCTGGTTGAAAGACACACCTTTGTTCTCTGTCATATGGATCACTTCGAAGTGTTTAATCATGCATATCAGATAAGCTTTGCCGTCATGCACGGGTATGCATAACCGTTTTAGGGAGCTTTACCTCGATATGAGAAGAGCATCAGGTTGGAGTCCCTCATCGATCCCTACAATAGACCTGTAACAAGCCTACGCATCAGCGTCACCCAGAGGTGTAACCTTGCGTGTTTCTTCTGCCACCGCGAGGGGGAGCACGACCCGGGATCGGAGATGACGCCCAGTGAGATAGGTCATCTCGTCGAGGTCGCTTCCCAGTTAGGCGTGGCAAAGGTCAAGATCACAGGAGGCGAGCCCCTTATGCGAGACGACATCGTCGAGGTGACTCGTATGATCTCCTCCCACGTCAATGAGGTTTCTTTAACGACAAACGCCATACTACTGCCCCCCGTGGCGAGGCAATTGAGAGGTGCTGGACTGAGCCGGGTCAACATTAGCCTACACAGCCTCAAGCAATAGGTTGTACTGCGGATTGCGGT
>CAZIAF010000133.1:0-6080 GCA_964537625.1 uncultured Candidatus Bathyarchaeia archaeon | reverse complement strand
AGACCAGCCATCATGCACATAAGACACACAGCCAGAACCACGACTACTAAGGAGGAAGCCCAACAGAATCCAAGTTACGACGCAAGCATCCACCCATCAACACCCGAGGGCATACAAGCAGCCATCGACTTCGGATCATCTCTGCCCAAGGGTAGACGATATACCCTATACCACACGTCTATCGAGCGGACAAGAGAGACGGCTGAGGGTATAGTCCGTGGTATACTCGACTCAGGTGGGAGAGCAGAGGTTGCAGGTGCGATCAACTACCAGGTGGGATTCAACCCTGAGGCGAGTCAGCGGTGGATGAAGAGGCAGAGGTGGTTCCCAGAGGACGGTGCCTATCACTACACGTGTCTGTGGATCGCTGGGCTCAGGCCTAGGTCGCTTGTACAGTCGTCGGAGGAGTATTCTAGGGATATCGCGAAGATTGTGATGGGGAACCTGAGTGGTGCGTCGCCGGATTCGTTTCACCTGTATGTGAGTCACGATAACTGGGTTCAGGCACTCATCTTCCACTGGTTCGGCGTACCACCACAGCCGGGTGGGCTTAAGTATCTTGACGGGTTCGTGATGCAGTCTCTTGACGGTGGGATTAGGGCTTGTTTGAGGGGTGGCTGTGAGTTGTTTGATTATCCTCACTGGTGGCTTAGGTAGGTTGACGTCTTCTCAATAGCCTTATCCTGAGTTCTGCTCGATGCTCAACCGTGAAGAAGAATGTTGAATGGTTGATTAGCGCTTCTACAGAGTGTATCGTGCGCTACTCGAGTTCCGCTGAGGTCGCTCGCCCGCGTTCTAGTGAACCTTTTATGATTTCCTCCCATAATAGTAAACTGGACAAAATATGGGTGTAAGATTCAAGTCACCGATAGTTGCAGAGCCCAATAAGTTTACGTGGTTCGAGGTCGAACTGCCAAACCCCGATCCCCATGAAGCCATCTTTCGAAACAGGGCCTGCCTCATATGCGGCAGCGATCTACACTCGTACAAGGGACTTCACCCATTCGCTCCTATTCCAACATGTACCGGACACGAGGTTGCGGCTGAAGTTGTTGAAGTGGGAAGCAAAGTGACCACCTTGAGGGTAGGCGACAGGGTGTACGTAGGTGGTACTGGTGCCGGCTCAACGCCGTGCGGCCAGTGCTTCAACTGCGTGAGAGGGGATACCGCACGCTGCACAAACCCTCACTTATCAGTGAACTTCAAAGTTGGTGGAAAGACTGTCAGCCGCTTCCCAAGCGGGTTTGGCGAGTACAGTATCAACCATGAAGGTAGTGTTTACAGGATTCCAGACAACGTATCCTACTATGAAGCCGCCGTGACCACTGATCTCGCCTACGTAACAGGCGTTGTTAAACGGTCAGGAGCAGGAGTTGGAAACTCCGCTGTAATAATCGGAGCAGGACCCATAGGACTCCGCACTCTGGAGATTGCGAAACTCTCCGGCGTCTCTCCACTCATCATCTCAGAGACCGTGGATTACCGAGTGAAAGTGGCTAAGGAACTGGGAGCTGACGAGGTAGTGAACCCAATGAAAGAGGACGCGGTTGAGAGGGTGAGGGAATTAACCGATGGAGATGGTGTCGATGTGGTTTATGACACGGCTGGGAACGTAAGAGCAACGAATCAGGGCTTAGCCATGTTGAGCAGTAGTACAGGGGGAGCTGGCACCTTGTATCTGATGGGTCTCTACGAGAATCCCGACCTCACGATAAACGTGTCAGATTTAATGCATAAGGCAGGTAGGATAGTAGCTGAATGGGGGATAACGACCAACAGGAGGAAGAACGTTGAAGATGCGTTGGATATGATGGCTCAGGGTAGATTACATATACTGAAGTGGATCACTCATAAGATTCCTGAGAGCAGATCTGATGAAGCAATGAAGATGTTAATCGAGAAAAAGGATAACGCCATAGGGGTCGAGATAATCCATTAGTCGCGCGCGCTATGCACGCGCGACTAGCCTAGTTACCTAGTGTATGATTCATAAAAAAGGGATTTACGGGGGACATCTCCACGGAGTTGGGGTCCGAATCCCATCCTCCGCACCATTTTGTACATCTCACGCGAAATCCGCGATGAAGACATAAGGAAGACACTGTATTATATTCATACTTGGTCTCTGCTTGGACTCTAATTGTCACTACTATCGTTACGGTGATCATCATAGTTCTCATGATCCCTCTAGTGCGCCAAGCTGTCAGGGTAACTACACTCAGGTGCCCCTATTGCGGTCACGTCTGGACCACGAGTATGGGTCGGATCATTTACCTTCCTCCTTCTAGGTGCCCAAGCTGTCAGAAGTTGCTCCCGAAGAGAGTGAACTGACTAAGATGTCGCTGTGCGTACGTCATCCATAGCCTTATCCTGAGTTCCACTCGATCTGCGCGAGCATAAGTTAAGTCAAGGCATTTTTCCCAGTATCATCCAGTACCAAGGCTCATTGGCATTGATGGTCCTCTCCACCACCCAACCCGTGCCCTCCAGTATACCGCGAGACTCCTCCAAGCTGGTCATAAAGAAGTCGAACCATGGACTGGCATACACCTCGTGCCTGTGCCTGAGCCTAACCTGGCCTACGAGCCTACTTCTCCTCCTATTCCGCCTATGGTACTCAGCGTGGCTGGGGTTGGTGGAGACATGGGGATCAATCGTATCCATGACTACTGTAGCGTCGCCGCTTGTGAGGCTGTGAAACCTCTTGAGCTGGGTCCTAGCGTTCTCCGGGGTGCCGAACAGGCCAAGGCCGTTGCCTAATAGGAGCACAGTGTCGATGGCCTCATCTGGAGCAGCTGAACTCGCGTCCGCTACAATCGCCCTCTTGACGCCCCGCTCTTTGGCCACCTGGATGGCTAACGGCGACGTGTCTACTGCTAAAACACTGTGACCCTTACCTTGTAGGTGGAGGCTGTGACGGCCCGCCCCGCAGCCCAGGTCCAGGATGGTTCCGCATGCGTAGGACATTGCTTGCTGCTCGGGTGTGGGCCAATCGCTGTAGCCTGAGAAGTATCTGCGGGTGCTGCTGATGTTGGCGTTGATGTGGCCGTCGTCGCGTTCTATGATGTGGGGTATGTCTCTGCCCCTGTGGGCGTCCATTAGGTAGAGGCCGAATGTGTCAGGATGAATTTTCACGAAAACATAATAGAAGTAACAGCTTTAGAATCTATGCCTACCGCGAGGATGAGCGTCTGTGAGGCGGTGAAGCCATGTGTGCTATTTCGCGCGCACGATTTAGGGATAGGCCAGCGCGCGACGGGACCGCTAATGCAAAGGGACATCAGCCAGATTAACAGTCTAAAATGTAGAGTGCTCGATGTCTCCAAAAATTAAGGTCACCCCCAGGAGCAACGGCGCCATCATCACCGTCAACGGCCTCGACATCGAAGTCACCGTTAGACCCTCGGAGGCGCCCCCCGGCGAACGTGAAGCGCCGGCTCCGCCGAGCAGCATGGCTGAGTCTACGGTCAAGCCGCGTGCGCCCGAGCCCGCCGCCATCACTCCAACGGGGATCACCGTCGAATCGATCAAGCGGGATCTCAGCGCGTACCTCAAGGACCTGGACATCTCCGAGGACGCCGAAAAAGTCGTGGTGACGCCCAAACGGTACCTTGGCCGCAAGAAGTTCGTCTCCATCTCCTCCCTGGTGGAGGAGATCGGGGGCACCTACGTCAGCGCTGGGAAGAGATCGCGTTTTCTGATAGAGAAGAAGCGGGTCTGAAATGATCCTTTTCCTCGGCTCGCGCGCGTATCCGTGAAGGGGTGTAAGCATCTGTGGCGGTTAGTGATCCATAGATCTGGAATCGATTTTCTTTATATCCCGTTTTAACGCGCTTTCTTTCAACCAGCTTGTTTGAGCTGGCCTCAGGGAACGCTGGGTGCAGGGTGAGCACCCGGTGGACAATGGGGCCTTTGGCCCCCATATTCACTGGATCACTGAGCCGGCTTTTTCCGCTCGGCGCTCCGCGCAGGAGGATAAGATTAATTTCCCTCATTTTTCCGGGGAACTTAATACATTTGGAAGATTCAGGCGGACATATGTATCTGGGATCCAAATTGCTTTTAACGATTCAATAAATAATGTAGAATTCAGAATAGAAATTTATCGTGAAATATTTGGAACCGTGCGTGCGAATCGATGTGTGTGTTCCAAGGATCTACACAAAGCTCGTGATTTTTGTGAGGAATCTAATAGGATGAATTTCTATACAGCCTAATGTGCGCTCCACAATATACCTACTCTACACGGAGCTCATGCTGATCCTACGCGACCCGATTCACTTGATCCTAATCCTAAGAATCGACAGCTTTTCTGATAGGCAGACAATGCAGCCTGCCTCTACCCCGCAGTCGCGTCTACACTTTGATAGAAGATCCATCACCATCTGCATCTCATCATCCGACGCACTCTGAGCCTGCAAAACCCGCCCACACTCCTAGCCTATGACATTCACAACGCAGTAGATATGCTATGTAGACCTTAGTCTAGGTATGTGTGGCATGATATAGGACTCCAGAACTATATTAGGGAGATAATTAATCGAGGAAAATCACCTAGCCAAATCTTTAGAGATCGCTTCCCCAGATATGCGATTCAAAGACTTACAAATTCAAGTGTATGCGAACGTGAATTAAATTTTATATTAAATGTGTAACAGAGAAAAAGGGATCATAGATACCATTTCTATTGTAGTTAGCAAAGGTAACATTGTTAAATATGAATTACATCTACAGTAAAAAATCAGGGTAGAACAATTTGCGTACCTACATCCTCACAAAGAAGGAGGAGAAGATCCTTGAAAAATGGCTCGAAACCGGGGAAGAGCTCCCGGGATACCCCACTCTAAAGACGAGGATAATGCAGAACTTCTTCACACTATCAGAAAACGTCAAGCTACTAGTGAGATACCTCATACGGATAGAAAACAACCTACCAACAGAATCGAGGGAACACATTAACTACATCGCAGGCTGGATAATCACGTACCTGAGGGACATAGCGCCGGACAAGATACCTGACCTGAGCGAGATATCCGAGCGATTCAATAAACAATCCGCACTCCTCAACGCGGCGCTGAATAACAGCCCGGAGGCGATTCTGATCCTGGACAAGAGCTTCAACATCGTCTACGTCAACGAGGCCTTCACGAGGCTGAGTGGGAGGAGCTGGGAGTTGAGTGTTGGGAGGAGCATAGGGGCAATCTATGATGGCATCGACTACAGTGAGTTCGCCAGACAACTCAGGGAACGCGGGAGACTGGAGAGCATGGAGCCCGTTAAGGTGCATGGTAAAGATGACGAGGAGAAGTGGGTAGAGTTCAACGCTTCAGCCATCAGGAGGAACGGTGAGGTGGTCGCCTATACCGCGGGCGTCAGGGACGCGACTAAGAGAAAGGCCCTTGAGGGGGAGCTTCAGCGTATTCTCGATAGACTGTGACGTTCGTCTTCATTATTTTTTTGATTCACGCTTGAATGTGTTTGATCTCTTGTATCTGGGGCAGTCGACGTACACCTCGGATTCGCAGAGCTTATGCAGCAGGTCGGGGATGCGCATCTCGTTCAGCTTGTAGAAGCTGTCCGAAATCTCGGCGTAGCAGAGGTTCTCCATGTGGAATGGGCACGACAATAACGTTTGTATCCTAGATGTCTGTTAATAAATGATGTGAACAGTGAGTGAAAAGAGTTCAACTGGCGAGTGGTGATTACAATGATAGTAAATTGTGAGTGCGAATTAGTTAGAGTGGATGTATAAATAGTATCTATGATAGTAATATCGATTGGTGAAACAGATGTCGGATAAGCAAACTCAAGAGAAGATGTTGGCTGAGTTGATCCAGATCAAGGCTTGCCTCGGGACAAATTTGAATTCTCACTGCAAAGTTTATCAAAAAGGATTCCGAAGGTTAGAATGCTAAAGGAATGCCAATCTTCCTTAGCCTCCGTAAACCAGTATAAGGGGCTGAAGAGCCCCCCATTCTCCATTTGCACGCGAAGGTCACTCGGCTCTGTAATGCATCTCTCTGCGCGCGCTGGCTTGTCCCGTTATTGGTGTAAAATGGTTTTAAAACCGCACACCCGTT
>CAZIAF010000132.1:0-6116 GCA_964537625.1 uncultured Candidatus Bathyarchaeia archaeon | reverse complement strand
GAAGCCATCTTGGATAAGGAGTTGACGCACATCTTCCCTGAAACTGTTCTCCTGCTTCGTCTGGGAGGCGTAGATTTTATCCCAATCATCAGGCTGACCGTGGCCGACAAGCAGTATCCCCACCTTGTTCTTATCGGCCCCATCTGAATACAGGTTTGAGCGCGTGACGAACATCTGCTTAAGCGACGAGGAGTTCCACAGAGGTTCAGCTATTTTGACTTCGACCCCATATTTTTCGAGTTCAAGCGCCTCAATCATCTCCTGACCAGCTTTTGTGTGACTCGAAATCGTTAGGAAGACCGGCATAATCACCATCTTGCTGGCACCATCATTAAGAGCCTGTATAGCCATCGCGTCGGGGCGGGGGTTCGAATCCAGGAAAGACAGATAGAAACGTGTACCCTCTGCTTTCTGGTCTGGCATAGAATCCTCTAGACTCTTGATCATCTGCTGGTGTTCCTTGTTGTGGTAGCTTCCACCGATCATCAGGTACTCGCTGCGCAGGTTGTTTAGGAAGAATGCGCGGAAGGGAGCAGGGATGAAAGATACTCCATCTGCATCCAGTTCATGGAAAGTCTCTATCCAGGGCATAGCACTATACGCGGGGGGTTCACCGTGAGTGAAATAAATCACGGCTGTGTGACCATCACCTTTGTCCGAAAGTGAGCGAGTGATAACGGGTAATATACGGTGTTCCTCCTGTGATAAGTATACGGAATTTGAAACCAGGAACCCTACAACTAAAAAAACCGTGATCGCGGAGATACCTAGAAGGATCTGCCGTCTCCTGAAAGATCTAGCGGAAATATAGACAACAAGAGATGAGAGGATAATTGTAACTGCTAGGAACATACTCATCTCCAACGGTGGGGCTACGAGGTAGTAGAGAATACCCGCACCGATAATCAGTGAAAAAACACTAACAAGGATCCAGGGAAGAATATTCATCCCCTTAAACATCATGAATCCAAATACTCCCTTGCCATTAGAAATATTTTTGCTAAAAAATCGCGCGTGGCGCAAATAATTGACCATTCAAAATTCCAAAGACCTATATTTCTAAAAAATGCTACGCTAACTATTTAATTCATCAATTGTTAGTAAAGTTATATGCTTTCTACTACGAAATACGTTAAAAAACTCATTCAGAGTACAGAAAATGTTGGAAATAAGGCAAAAAATTTAATTTTTTTACACAAACAGGGATTCAAAGTCCCACAATCATATGTGCTAAGCCAAGAAGCCTACGAGGATTACAAGCAGGATATTGAGGGTACACTAACAAGAATAGAACAAGAAATCGATAATTCAATATCGAAAAACAAGACTTACGCTGTAAGATCATCGACTAGCGTCGAAGACTCACTTCAATACTCATATGCAGGTCAATTTAAAACAGTGTTAAACACAAAAAACGTCGTTGAGATAATAAATGCGATACTAGAGATATGGGATTCATCAGATAATAAAAACATCATTAATTATAGGAATAACGAATCTAGAAAAAATGACTCGATAAAAATCTCTGTCATCATACAGGAAATGATTACATCAAAATACTCGGGAGTTATATTCACAAAAAACCCCGTCACCGGACTTGACGAGGTAATAGTCGAAGTCGTCAAGGGTCTGGGGACATCCCTCGTACAAGATGGCATAACCCCTGACCGATGGGTCAGTAAATGGGGAGCATGGAAGGAGAAACCCGAGACCCCAGCGATCGATGAAAGAATCATCAAGCAACTAATCTCTGAGGCAAAGATAATCCAGAAAAAGTATGGAAAACCCGTTGACCTAGAATTCGCCTACGACGGAGAAGATGTCTACTGGCTGCAGCTCCGAGAAATAACCACCATCACCGGACTCAAACTATACTCTAACAAGATTTCACGGGAAATGATACCTGGGGTGATCCTGCCCTTAGTCTGGTCAATCAACATCCCCATAAATGAACGGTCCTGGAAGATGATCCTCAGTGACCTATTCGGCGGCTCGATGGACAGCTTAAACGCCAAACTCGCCAAGCAATTTTACTACAGAGCCTACTTCAACATGGGTCTATTCGGAGATCTGTTCAGCGTCTTGGGAATGCCTCGTGAGTCAATAGAACTCATGATAGGCGTAGAAGTACCAGGCGAAGAAAAACCTGCCTTCAAACCCAGCTTGAGGACCCTAAGATACGCTGGCAGAGTAATCTCATTCTCGATGGGAATCACAACACTTCCCAGAAGAATCAACAGATACATAATCGAGCAAAAAAAATTCCTCAAATTATTAAGAAATTTGGATCTCGACGAGTTGAGTAATGAGCAAAAAATTAAGTTAATAGATAAAATAATTGAAAACGGTATAAAGGCCTCATATATCGTCACATTAACACAGCTAATTTATTCAATGTTTTCAATGATGAGTAAAAACAAAGACATAAACATTGACACTAACTATGATATAAACAAAAGAATAGGTGAACTCCATAACTTATACCAGAGATTAAATGATTCAGAGAAAGTATCAATTGAAAAAGAAGAAAAAATAATTCCAAATAAAATAAGTGAATCGCACGGGAAATTCACCGATGAATTTAACGTCTTTTTAAAAGACTTTGGACACTATAGCGAACACTCAAACGACCTATCTTACACTACATGGCGCGAAAAACCAAGCCAAGTCATCGGATTAATCCAAAAATACTCAACAACAAACCAAAAAACCGAGTCACTAAAGAAATCCGTGGATGAAAACAACATCACATACAAATACAAGCTATTTAGAGAAACTGTAACCTATCTATACACTAAAAATTACAGCTATTTCAGACCGCTATTTCTTAGCATATCTAAAAAACTAGTAGCTGACGGCACCATTAAAAAAGAGGACGACATATTCTACTTATCATACGATGAAATTAAAACAATAATCAATAGTGGAGCCAAAAATTTCGACTCAAAAATTGCCAAGAGAAGAGGGGAAGTCGAAAAAGTTAGAGACATCGAACCCCCGGAGCTAATATTCAGCGATGAAGAACCCGAAATAAAAACTGGGTCCGCAAACCCCCGAGTCCTAAGAGGGATCTCTGCCTCGGGAGGCAGAGTATACGGTACCGCGAAAATAGTCAAGAACTTCGGGGACGCCCATAAAGTAAACGAGGGGGACATAATCGTAATCCCCTACTCCGACGTCTCCTGGACCTCACTCTTCTACAAAGTCAAAGGAATAATATCAGAGTCAGGAGGCATACTCTCACACTGCGCAATCATAGCAAGAGAATACAAGATACCCGCCGTAGTATCGGTTAAAGGTGCACTCAACTTAAAAGATGGCACAAAAGTCCAAATCGACGGCGACTCGGGGGTAATAAATGTAGAATTAGGTGACGAGACATGAAGGTTTCAAAAAAACTATGGGCCATAATGATCGGCTACACCCTCTGGATGATTCTAATAACTATAGTCTCCTCCCCACTAGGTTTACAATGGCTAACATTCAATGAAATGGGATTTAGATCAGACACACTTTCAAATGGGATCATAATAGGTGTCATAGTATCGGTTCTATTAGGAGCCGGTGAATTACTGCCTATTCCTCTTAGGAAAAAAATGTATAAGGATGTAAAAACGGTTCAACAATTCAACGATATGTGGAAGGTACAGATGATAGGGGGACTTGATGGCTTTATAGCAGAACCTTATTGGAGCGGCGCCATCCTACCCTTATCAATAAAATTTTTTACATCCTTGAATCTAGCAAACCCAGCAGTCCTAATATTAGCCGTTTTATCAAGATGGTTACTACACATAGTCTCCCACTACATATTCCCGATGGGTGAGCATGGTCAAAGGGCATTCGGGGAGATGATAGCCACATCAATGGGCTTACTTGTCTTGGATGCGATCTCCTCCGCAGCATTTCTTATAAGTGGAAGCGTTCTCGCTCCCGCAATCATACACACTTTTATGCAGCCATTCGCTCAGCTATTCGGCGTCAAGAAGAAGCTATTAAAAGAATTAGATCTTCAACCTAACAAAAATGGAGCTGAGTGATCATTGGAGGATAGTTCGACGGCTAAAAATGAGGTCATCAAAGCCATCGATCTAGAAAAGATTTATCGACTAGGAAAGATAGAGTACCCAGCTCTAAGAGGCGTAAATATAACAATAAAACAAGGAGACTTCCTAGCCATCGTGGGCCCCTCAGGCAGTGGAAAATCAACACTGTTGAATCTGTTTGGGGCTTTAGATAAACCAACAAGGGGCTCTGTCCTAATCGACGGTGTTGACATATCAACCCTAGACACAGATGGATTAGCAATTCTCAGAAATAGGAAACTCGGGTTCGTGTTCCAAACCTTCAATCTGTTAACATATCTGAATGCATTCCAGAACGTCGAGGTCCCACTCGTCGCAGCGGGTGCACCCAGCTTGGAGCGCATCAAAAAAGCGAAGGATACGTTAGCCAGGGTCGGGCTTGAGGGATTCGAAAAGAATAGACCAACAGAATTAAGCGGGGGCCAACAGCAGAGAGTCGCCATCGCAAGGGCTTTAATCAATGACCCGAAAATAATCCTAGCCGATGAACCAACAGGAAACCTCGACTCGGAGTCGTCGAGGAACCTTATGGATGTTTTTCACGGATTAAACTCGGAAAGCGGGGTAACGATAATCATGGTAACCCACAACCTTGAGTTAACGAATTATTGTAACAGAGTAGTAATGGTGAGAGATGGATTGATCGAGAGAGAGGTAAACAACATTGTATAGCTACAACGAACCAGCTAAGATGAAGAGAACGGGGATCAACAAGAAAATACCCCTCCTAATCACCCTATGGCTGCTCACATCCACGGGTGTATTCATCAGCAAAGTAAAGGCGCAAGAGCAGAGCTATAACGGGTTACTGCTATCCACCGACATCCAGAATCTAAAACCCGGACAACTGAACAAAGTGAAATTTACCCTCAATAACACGGGTAACAATAACCTCAGATCAATAATACTCACGATCACTATGCCATCCTCTCAACAGCTAAACGAGGCTCCAATGTACATCATCAATGGCGACGGAAGACACTACATAGATGAGATACCACGCGGCAAAAACTTAAACATAACAGAAAACATCTTCGTCAACCCAAAATCGGCCAACAGCATATACATGGTTAAGGTTGACATTTATTATGCGGATGCCAGCGAATACGTGGATACTAGGAACATCGGATTCACAATAGATTCACTGACCGAAACCGGCGCCATACTGGATGTCTCCACGTCAACAAACAGCTTAGCAAGCGGGAAAAACACAACAGTCTATCTGAATCTACGAAACCTAGGGGACTCGGAAGCCATCAACATAGACGTTTCTATGGCTCTACCTAGTGGAGGTCCCTCATCTCCCCTAACACTCAGAAACAGCGATGGAAACTGGGTAATAGACAGCTTAAGTAAGAATAAGACAACAACTTTACCGCTTGAAATATATGCGGCTCCCAGTGCAGCTGGCAACGTATACTCGATCACATTAACGATAAAATACTCAGACTACATAAGCCAGAAGCAGATCGGAAGATACGTCTCCCTAGGCGTCCCGTACCCAAAGAGCCAAGGCGCTATACTAAACGCAAAGTTAGATGACCAAAACCTAGCATCAGGCGCGACGAACAGCAGAACCCTCACACTCACAAACACAGGCGACAATAAAGCAAGAAATATATTAGTATCGCTGGAAACCCCAAATACCCAATCAATCGCACTGATAGGTTCAAGCGGGCCTTGGAATATCGAGGGAATAGACCCTGGAAAATCCTATGACATACCCGTAAAACTATTCGTAACCACAGCAGCAACGGGCGCAACCTACAACATACCCATAACAATCAGCTACATAGACTCAGATTATAGACAAAAACAGGATACCCATCAAATCGGCGTCGTCGTATTCGGCAGCGTAGCAATATCCGCCCTCGACTCCTCCACATACCCCGCAAAAATCAGCCCAGGAAAAACATTTTCGATAACATCAACAATAATCAACCTCGGAACGACCACCGCCCAGAGCGTGATAATCACCCCCAAGACCAACCCCTACATGAAACCACTGAGCAATAGCACGATGTTCATCGG